>CAMPAA010000039.1 GCA_946631345.1 uncultured Verrucomicrobiota bacterium | reverse complement strand
CGTTCACCCGTTTCGGAAAGTGGGTGCGCACGGCGGCGGACGCCATCGCCAAAGCTCCCGACGTCCCGGCGATCCAGCTCCTGCCGGGCTTTGCCGAACTCCTTGACACCGACGACGGATAGCCGCTTCGGACGCGAAACGCCGAAAACCACATCCCGAAACGCACTTCAGCCTTTATCCATGCGGGTGCGGCGCATTTCCGCACTCAAAAAATGGGTAAACTCCAGGCCACCACAAGTGGTAATATCTAACGGGTCAGCAAAAAGAGAGGTAGGCCATGGGGTTCAACAAGGAAAAAAGACAAGCCACCCCCATGGGGGCGGCCGGATGGCTTAAGGGCTTTTTGCTGACCTATCCCCTTTACAAGTCATCTAACTTTTTTCATCGCGGGCGGCACACGAGCTTGCCTACGGGCTTTTGACGGGCGGTTGATCACCTGACCGTATCGCTGCTATTCCTGCACAAAATTCGGTGCGCCTGAACGCAAGGCGTACGAAGACCGGATGCTGAAGTTCCATTCGCACGGACGCCCTTCGCGACCGAAGAATCCGACGGGATAGATGCGGCAGCGGTATGACGCCCCGCTTCTCAACGCGCCTGATGGTGCCTTGAACACGATGCGGTCCGTCCTGTTCTCCTCAAGCCGATAGTAGTCTGAAAGATGGAAATATGACCTCGCACCGCCTCCGTCCTCCGCAAGTTCCACGCGGTAGCCGAACACGGCAGCCCGCTTCTCCGCCGCGTTGAACATCAGATAGACATACCCGAAATCGTACCAGAGCGTCGGTTCCGGGTCGCAGGTGAACTGTGGGGCGGGCGTAGCAGCCCTGCGCCTGTCAAAGCCGTAGCGCGGCGACTCCGGCCGGTGGGGCCATGGCACCATCCATGGATTGTCTGGCTCGATCTCGCGGCGGTCGCGTGCAGAGAAGCGGCGGAACACGATGCCGTCATCGTAAACTTCGGCCATCATGAATCCGACGGCCTCGTGTCCGTATGGAACCAGACACGAAATCTGGTTCGCCGCAGGAGGGTTGTTCTCAATGCATCCGTAGCACAGCGTAGATGTGTCAACAGCGGTGAACTTCCCCTGCCAGATGGAACGCGGATCCTGAAGGGGATTGTGCGTATGGCCTGAAATGCTGACAGCCTGCGGATAGGAATCCAGAAGCCGTCTCAGCGCCAGACCCTGCATTTCATTGTCCGAGTTGTTGACCGTGCCGAACGGATGGTAGTGCGTGACTACGAATACTGGGCGTGTAGCGTCGCGGGCTACGGCGGCGTCAAGTGCGGATTTCAGTTCCCCTATTTCATCGTCCGTGTAGCCTTCGATCCGCGACAGCGAAAGCGCGATGAAATCAAATCCGCAGATCGTGCGCCGCACCACCCTTTCGTCCGCACCATAGCCGAACACGGCGTTGAAATCGCGCAGGCACGCCGAAGGTGTGCGTATAGACTCCATTTCCGGAGGTATGAACGCTATCTCATGGTTCCCCGTGCACGCGACATGCGGCAGTCGGCCCAGCCGTGCGTCGCACCGCGCCTTGTACCATGCCACGGCGTCCGCATCGCGTCCGGAATCGTTGATGTCACCGTCATTGACGACGACATCAGGCTTCAGCGGCGCAAGCACATCCAGCGCGCGCTCAAGATTCCGCATCCCCGCGTCTTCAGGATACGGATATCCCTGTATGTCGCTCATGACCGCAATGCGCAGAAGCGGCTGCCTGCCTCTGCCAGCGGCTCCATGCGTCCCGGTCGCAGCGGCAGTCGCGACCCCTGCGCATGCAGCTCCGCGCAGAAACTCCCTTCGGCTTGTCATGTTTCCCATGCCTGCTCCTTCTTTCAGGGCATCATCGCCGCAGCATCATCGGCACAGTAGAACAACCATGACGAATGAAGCGGCGCCTCGAACGAGAAGCTCTTCGCATCAACCGTCACCAAACGCCTGTTGAACACATCGTAAACAGCCGTACGACGCGGCAGACGAACCGTTTTCTTCCCTGCAAAGCGTGCATGCAACGTGAAGAAACGGTCGTTCGCCTCTACCGGATCTGTAGAGTCGGTATAGATATGGACACCCGCTCGTTTCGCGAGCATCTGCAACACTGGCAGTTCGACGCGATACGAGCCGAAGAACACACTTTCCGCACTGCCGGTCCGGACAGCCACAAATGCCGCCTCGCCGTTCGCATACCTTCCCAGCGTCTCACCGCGCGAAGCCACCTTGAAGAGTGGCAGCACGTCGTGCCCAGTTCTACCTGTTGCTGTTCCGTCCGGTAGCGTGATCGCTGCATCCTGCCGCGCCGCAATCGCGAAGTCTATCCCAGTCAACGCCTTCATCGACGCCGTGGAATTACCGTCGGCTGCGACAAATCCCGGCGCATAGACCCATAGAATCGTGCAGTTGCGCTTTCGAAGCAACGCAGCGGCTTTTGCGATTGCAGGGTCATACCTCAGACATCCCTGAAAAATGTACAGGCGGTAGTTGCCGGGATTGTCGGCCATATCCTCCGCAAGGCGGTAGTCAACCGGCGCGCCTATCCGCGACAGGCGCTCATAGAACTTGCCGAAGACATCTCGCACGAAAGGCGGCCCGGATACTTTCGTACGCCGGTCGACACTGCCGTCAATACGATAATACTGTTCACCGCACCCAAACGTCTCGTTCGGTGCATCCCATACATCTGGCATCGCCTTTATCGCCTCTTCGCTCACAGCAACGGCGATTTCCGCATTTCGGCGGGTCCCGACGGCAAGGGCATGAGCCCCCGCCTTGCGCAGTTCGGTCGCGTCTGCGGCAAATCGTGGAAAGTTGAATTCCGACCCCTCGCAGAGCGCATAGGTGTAGAACGGCTGTCCACGGCACAGCGAAAAACCCATGTTGCGTCGCATCACGCCTACGGTCTGTTCCTCCGTGCATGTCTGGGTGCCGGAGTTAACCGGGCGCATATTGTGAGTACGCGTATCGTCTTCAATCATCGAAACGATACCGTGGTCGTGTAACGAGGCGAACGGCTTCATGTCCACGATAGGGTCTCCGAGATAGCGATGCCCGAAACAGTACCCCTGCGGACTCACCAGAAAATCCACCGCGCCGACAGCATTGTCAAGTGCGCGCTTCGTGCAGAAATGCCCGCGCATGTGGTTCTGACCGAACTCCATCAACGTCATCGAATAGCCGAAGTACGTTCCTACTAGCTTCTTGCCGCCGAGAACATCCTTAGCCTTTCGGCACATACGCAGCATACCGTCGGACACGAGCCGGGAATAATAGTCGTTGTATGCCACAACTCTGGCATGTTTCGAGATATTCCAGACAACTGACTGCGGGGCGTCCATATCCTTGCGCTCCTCAATGGACGGCACGGAGCGTTCGGATACTTCAGGATGGAACTTTGCAAGATAGTCCGCGAATCCATTAGCAGCGACGCCCGAGAAATCGAACGCTGATCCATTCATGGCAGACCATCCCAGCCATTCCGTCGTATGGCCAGAATTGATCCTGTATCCAATGATACGGTTTGCGTATGGCGATTGCTCAAGATAGCGAATGGCCTTTTCGATCATCTGCCCCATGTCGTCGAACGCCTTTTTGGACGCAAACGAATAGTTCACCTGGCCTTCGTTGCCGCCGCGCCCCTTTTCATCCCTTGCAAGTTCGTCTGGATGCGCGGCAGCCCATCCGGGCGGCGGATAAACATCCAGATCCCAAATGAAATAGGCGTCGGGATAGAGACGAAGATTGCGTTCGGCGGCAAGATCAAACCCTGCGGCATCCAAATCTCCAGAATTGGTCCACCATGTTTCGCCTCCTTTGACGGTCACAAGATTCAAAGGCGCGCGCGAGTGGAGTAGCGGACGCCACACCAGACCGCAAAGCGCATAAAACGGACTGCCGTTCACAAAGAACTGCGGCGAACCGGCGATCTTGCGCACTTCCGCGACAACCGGCTTCTCGCACCCAGGCGCATGAGTCGCGCGAACAAAACAGATATTCGCGGACGGAAGTTCGCCCGAAACATAATGAATGGATGGAGAATCGGCACGAACCGTCAGCGCACCTGAATCAAGGCATACCGGGAGACGATACGGGAATTCCATGCACCAGACCTTGCCTCCGACCCTGTGAAACGCATCACGTCCAAGCCATACGTCTTCAGTCCACCGCAAGGACTCGCCACTCCAAAGCGAAACAGCTAGTTTGACCGGGAAGTCGGGCACATCACCTTCCAGATGCAGCGAAAGCAGAATCGTATCGCCGGCCTTCACGTTCTGCCGAGAAGCCGAAAGCCCTCTGCAACGCACATGCGTGGCGCGCACGGTCTCCGCAGGCGCAGGCCCGAAAGTCTCTGGCAGGGCGGCGGGCCATACATCTGCATCCAGCGCAGAGACAAAAGCAGGATCAAGATTCTCGGCTTTTCCGCCTTCTGCAACCTGTGCGTCAGACCCTTTCCGCAGAAAAGCGATCTCAGCGATCTCTATCCTGCCGCCAGGAGAGTCCGTTATATCAAGCCTGAAGCGGTCAAGGATGCCGCACGAACGCCACTCTTCGGGATTCGGCAGATTCTTCTCCGTAAGATGCAGTACATGCCACTTCCCGTCAGCTTCAAGCGGAGGTATCTTCCAGCATCGCCCGCCGACATATCCATCGCTTCCCGGTGCATAGTATATCTGTCCGCCCGTCCGCTTCGAAAGGCCAGAGGCACGGTAGCGGATGTCTATCGCGCCTACTTCCGCAGCGAAAAAAGGATTTACCTTAAAACATATCTCCTGATCGAAAGATATATCCTTGATAGTCAGCAATCCGTTCTCGACACCGGCGGTACACTTTGCCATGCGCGTTATGGTTCCAAAACCGTTGCCTTTGTTCAGCACCGGAAGTTCAGCCGCATGGAGCGCCGACGGCGACGCGACCGCCAAGACCAGCGCAGCAGGAACCATCATGGACATTACAAAACCAGTTCGCTTCATTTCACATTCCAATTTCAGTTTAGCTGCCTTTTGACCTACCTGACCACGATCCGTATTCCGACAGGATATATCGTCAGCCTGCCGGCTGCGTATCGCGCACGCAAGGAACGCTTGACCTCACTACCTATCCTAACACTCCATCTGGCGATGTTTTCAGGGGAAGTAGTGCCGTAGAGGTCGAACGGCATCGACAGCGTCACTCCGCCTGCGGAGTGGTTTTCAAGTTGAATCATTCCGTCCGCAGGGAATGTGCCGCCCTTTATCGTGCCGCAACCTTTCGCCACGTCCACGACAAGTGACGAGAACGCCACATCGCCATCAACCTCCAGCGTCGCGCCGCCGTCGACCTGCACGGAGCGCACCGAAGACAGCGTGATGTAGCTGTTGGTGGAAGTGCCGCGAATCGCAAAGCCGCCTTCATGCCAATAGGCGTTCAGCCCTGAACGTGTGGTGAAGTTGGCTGCATTCATGCTCCCCCCGGAATAGACGAAAGACCTGTTCGTGCCAAGATGCGGGTAGTCGTTGGTTGTTATGGAGAAATTCCCGCCGGACGGATTCAGGTCTTCCCAGTGCGTACCGTCAACGCTGCCTTCAAGCGACCAGACGTTCGGCGTCCAGTGGAAACCGCCGGGTGTACCTATAAACCCGTAGGTTATCGACCAGTCGTACGAGGCGATTTCCGGCGCACCGTTCGTAAGGCGCACCACAATCGGTATCCAGGACAGTTTGTCATCAAGCCTGGGATAATATCCGCCGCGTGTGCCTGCAAGGTTGTACGGCAGGGTGTCGAAGACGGAAGTGTAGGTGAACATGTTCGTGGGGTTGTGGTCGTTCGGAACGCTGGAATATACACCCTTTGAGAAGTTGCGCATCGTGGCATATCCTGCCTCGCCCGGTTCTATGGCCGCCGCCCGCATATCTTCGGCGCATTTCGTCCCGAGCGTCTGACATCGACCTTCGACATCGTACAATCCCAGAAAGCGCACACTTGCCGTCGATTTTGACCAGCTCGGATTCACGGAATCAAACAGGTTTTTTATCGTGAACTTGAACCACGTATACTTGGAGCCCAGCGGATAGTTCTCGACAATCAGCCTACCACCCTTGACCTTCAGGTCACCATGAAGCGGAGATTTGCCGCCGAGAAGCCATGTGCCGCCGCCTTCCTTCACAATGGACACCGGATGCTCCGCCGTATCGAACACGCCGCGCACCTCGTTTGTAACGGTTGCCTCACCGTCGAGCGAAAGCGTCTTTGCCCGCGCCGACGTCGTATCCGCTATGCGCCAGCGCACCTTTTTTGGCCCGTTCGCGCGGAAGCGTCCGTCCGCCTCCAGCCTGACTCTACGACCGTCGCACAGCCCTGTCTGCGTTCCAGTGTATTCGAGCGTGCCTTCTGCCATGGCGTTCAAGGTGGAATTCATCCCGCCGAGCGAAAACGCCCAGTCCACGGCCGGAAGCTTGGCCCATTCGCCAAGAGTGCCCCCCTTCAGGACGCTCGCGCATCCCACCGAGCAAAATTCGCCGACAGGCGCTATCGTGTCGAACTGGAGCACACCCTCGTCAACACTAATACTTCCTCTGAAAGAGCGATAGTCGCCTATGGCAACGCCCCGCAACGTAGGATCGGAGAACCGCCATGTGCCCGCCCCCTTTTTCATTGCCGAGACGAGGTAGCTGGAATTGTTTTCGTTGAACTGCCCGTCTATGACGCATGGAACAGTGTTTGACCCGCTAAGGCACACGACACAGTTGTACTTGTCTCCTGAACTCGCGCGGAAACCTCCCGTGCCAGTGAACGTGAGACCACCGGTCGCGCCGCCGTCAAAAGTGTCGTACCCGTTGGCGTTGCCAACAAGGTAGAAATTCTTGCTGGTCACCTCGCCGCTGCCGAGATAAAGATATGTTCCGCCATTTACGTCAGCCCTGAATTCCCCGTATGTTCCAATGGAAGACGGCTCACCAGGATTTCCAAACTTCATGACACCGATCACCCCCTTGTCCGTTGCCAATTTCTGCTTTGCGTCGTATGCCCGCGGGTACAGCGTCATCGTGGAGCTTGTGCCTGTAAGCATCTGTCGGCCGCCATTGAACAATCTGATGTGAGCATCCAAGATGCCGGCGAACACACCATTACTTCCTGTGAACCGCACTTGCGCGTCTTCGGACGCCGTAAGCGTTCCGTCACCGTAGAGTTCCCTTATCTCCACGAAATTGTTGCCGAGGTTTAGCGACCCGTTGTGGCATGTGGGCAGATGCAGGGACGCAGAGTTCGAAACAATTGTGCCCCCCAGTTTATACTGGCCAAGGTCGAGGTCACTGTTCTGGGGCAGCCATACGTCGGAGCCATTGACGATAAAGAGGCGCATGTAGTAACTCTTCATCCCTTTAGCCGTCAGCTGCAATGTGCCGGAACCGGATATCTCCAGCATGCCCTTTTCGCCATCTCCTTCATCTACATTATATCCGCCGACTATTGGCACCGAAACGCTCACAGAACTGTCGTTCGCGGCAATTATTCGGAAGAGGCTCGTCACCTCGGGCAGACATACGCCCTTGCTGCCGTTAAGCACTTCAAGATCGTCAGCATTGGTCGCATCGAGAACAAGCGGATGGTCGATTGGAACCACGATTTCATCGTCCGAACCGGGATAGGAACCGGCTTTCCCCCATGGATTCTGCACATACCATAGGGAAGCATCTTTCCAGCTGGAGTCTGCTCTGCCTAGCCAGACGAGCCTCCTCGCCGAAACATCCATACATGCCAAGATGCAGCCCGCCGTCAATAGCGTTTTAACTACTGCCATGTACATGCTCGTTTTTTTCTTCATCTGATTGCTCCTTTCTTTATGCCGTTAGGCGTTAATTCAACGTCGTTGCAAGGATTTCATTTCAATCCGTTCGTTGGGATTGATTCGTCTCGTCATGCCACTCCAGATCAGAGTACCCGTGCCGTCAGGACAACCGACGACCTCGACTCGGTCTTTTCTGACGTTAACCTTCACGGTTCCGCGAGGAGTTGGGACGGCCCCATCCATCCACTCCAGCATTCCGAGATGCGGCTCCACAATGTAGCTCGAATAGCCGCTGGCCGTCGGGCGCACCCCCAGGAAATGCTTGCCGAGCAGATACACGGGACTCGCTCCCCAGGCGTGGCAGAGGCTGCGCGCAAAGGGTCTGCCATACATGGCAAAATGCCCGGAACCTTTCTCGTCAGGATCATAAACCTCCCAGAACGATGTCGCTCCCTCTTTCAACATACCGCCCCAATAGGACCTGATGTCGTCCAAGACCTGCTTGTGTCGGCCGTTCCCGCACAGCAAATCCATCTCGTAGAAGCGCATGTAGGGTGTCTGGAAGGACGTGATCGACTCGTTCAGAATTACGCCATCGAAAACACGCCGCGCCTGATCCCCATCCAAGTAGCCGTATGCGAGCGCAAAAAGGTTCGGGTAGCTCGTCAGCTGACCGCTCAACGTCCCGTCAAACCTCAGAAGGTGCATCAACGCGCCCTTCTCTTCGTTCCAGAACGTGCGCACAACATCATCACGTACACGGCGCGACGAGCGGATATATGCGGCGGCCTCATCCTTCGCGCCGATTTTCTCCGCAACATACGCAGCCGCCTCAAGCGCCCGGGCATAGAGAACCATTTCAAACGAGCAAACGCCCTCCTTGCCGTGCAGATCCTCCTTCGCCCAGTCGATGAACACCCAGTCGTCGCCGTATGGCGTCACGCCCGGGCGCCAGACCGGTCTGCCGTTTTCATCCAGCCGACCGCCGACAAAATCCAGCAGAGACTTCATGCGCGGATAGACCTGACGCAGGAAAGCCGCATCTCCAGCATAAAGGTCGAAATCGCGGATGGCGATCAGCCAATAGAACGAGTAGTCGATGATGCCGTTCAGGTGCATCTTAAGCGGATCCTTGCCCCGGACGCACCACAGCGTCCGCTTAGCCCCTTTAAAGTCGCCGTTTCGGTAGTAGGCCATCAGACAGCTCTGGACGGCATCGCCACTCCACACCCAGTGGTCGCGCTTTATGCCCTCGATGAACACTTCACGGCACGTCAGTTCAAGCGTCCTGTCGGCGACATCCCAGATGCGGTTCAGCTCGTCATCGGAGCACCTGAACGTTCCCTTGCGCGGCAAATCGTTCCACTCGTAGTCCATTGCAAGGGAACCTACACGCATGTCCGGATTCAAGGGGATGATATGGATAAAACGGAAGCCGTGCGGGTTTTCGGCAATGAACTCGTCCCCAGCCGTCAGGCGTAGCAGCTCCCAGGAATCGCAATGCGAAATGTCCTCGTCGAGAACTTCGGCCTCCGATTCGCCGTATATGACCCTGACCAGCCCATCCGCCGAGATGTTTCGGAACCTCAGATATCCGTACGTCTCGCGCCCGAAGTCAGCGAAAAGGTGGTTGCCGCGGACTGTCTTCTGGCAGACCGGCATCTCCAGCCGCCGCCTCATGCGCCAGTCAGACGGCTTCTCGTCCGCCTTCATGAACTGGCGCAGCTCCTCAGCCATTGCATCCTCGTCGGGATACCACTCCACAAGCCAACTGGAGTCCGTGCGCACCGTCGGCCCGTCGATTCGGATGGCTGGCGGACGCAGGCTGTTTTCAACACCGATGCGCACGAGGACGTTTGTCCCTGCCGGAACGGTGAACACGTTTGTGACGGCACTCATCGCATGGCCCGTAAACGAGCACCAGACTTGGGCGTTGCCGTCGCAGTCGAACCGAACAGTCTCCGGCTGCGCCAGCGCGAAACACCGTTTGAACCAGACGCGCGAATGATGCGAATACTGCGGCCAGAACGGGGAAAGGTATGCGCCCCGCTCAATGCGACGGGCCTGTACGCGATTCCCTTGCCAGACGGCATAGTCGCCGGGATAGGCAATCCACGGGGCATCGCCCGCCGATGCCGCCAAGACAAGCAGAATCAGCATTGCTGCCGCCCGTCGCCTCATGCCTTTCCTCCAGCACGGCTATCGGCGACAGGAAAAGTCGCGCCGCGAACATACGCAAGCGCACTGGAAGACAATGCCATTTCCCCAGTCTTGAACCACTTAAGGATATCTTCCGCAACACTTTCGCCACGCACCTTAGGGTCGTTCTCGATGCTGGCGAAGGGCTTGGTAAACGCCGGACCTCCGCCCTTGTTCCGAAACGTCACGAGCCTGACATCCTCCGGGATGCGAAGCCCTGACTCAAGCAACACCGGCAGAAATCCCTTCGTAAGGTAATCGTCGGTGGAGAAAATCAGGTCGCACATCGGCCCGCGCGCCAGACGGGCACGGAAAGACTCGCCGACAGCAGCGAAAAGGTTGTCGAAGTTCTCGCACGATTCATCCAGCGCAAGCGGCAGCGTCTCGACGCAGACACCCGCCTTCTCCAGCATCGGCCGTGGATCAAGCAGGGCGTGTTCAGTCCATGCGACCCAAAGGACTGATCGTATTTTTGCAGCGCGGCAGTCATCGACAAACGGCCTCAGCAGCGACTGGACATCTGGCTGTCTGCGCGTTGCCAAAAGGTTTGGATGACGCGTCGGGAATTTGGGCGCTGCGCCCATCAGGACATATGGAATAGACATTCTGTCCAAACGCCTCGACAGCGACTCAACCTCCATCGCACCCACATTGGCGACAACCAAGTCTGGACGCCGCGAAAGTTCATAATCAAGAAACGCATAGTCAAACCGACCGGTGCGTTTCCTCGGCAATGTGGTTGAAACACACTGAATGCGAGCTTCGGCAAGTCGTTCACGAAGAGTGTTCAGGAAGCAGGCGTGAGAAAACGAGCAGTCTCGCCCGGCTGAGATATTCAATACGAGCCGACTGACCTTGCGCCCGCACGCGCACCTGACCATGCAGCCAAGGCGCGGGCGCGACACGATAAGCCCTTCTGCCGCCAGTCGCGCCATCGCATGTTGAATGACATTCCCACTGACTCCCAGGCCGTTGACGAAATCCTTGCGCGTCGGCAACGACTGGCCGTCCTTCCAGAATCCACGCAAAATGCCGGATTGGACGCCCGAAACCACCTGGTCGGTCAGCGTCTGACCGGAAGTTCTGTCGATCAAAAAAGGGAATGTGTGCTGCATGAGGCGGAAAGATAACATAAAACCGAATTTGACACGTCAATTATAACACAGTTCAAATGAGTCAAATGCCACACTCCCCGCCAGCATGAAACCGCGCCAACTCCGACTGTCGCGAGGATTTCTAATTTGACTGTTTGGAGGGAATCTGGTATCTTTTATGGGTATGGGGTATATGTTGTCCATAAGGTTTTCCGCAGCCATGCTTCTGATGGCGTTTGCGTACGCCCGCGCCGAGAGCTTGCCGTTCGCGCGGCTGGACGATCTACGCGGCCCCTACTACGGCATCGGCGCGAACGGTGATGCGCTTTACATCCATCCGCTCGGGAACGCCGGCGCCTGGCCTATCCGCGCATACTGGTCCTCCGCTAGGCAGGAGCGTTCGCCGCTGCTCGGCTACGGATGGTGCATCCCCGCGCTGGAGTCCAAGTTCGTGCCTCTCGACGAGCGGCGGTGGGTGTTCTACCAGCCGGACGGCTTCGCGCGCGTATTCGTTCGTACCGAGCGGGAAGCGGACGGCGTGCTATCAGGTGGGGCAGCATGGAAGGCAACGGTGCGCGGCGGCACGATACGCGTTGTAGCCGACCCTCATGACGGAGGACCGAAATCTGAGTTCATGTTCTCGCAGGGGCGGCTCATCCGCATGGTCTGCGAGGAGGGAGAGTTCGACATCGGATATTCAGGGCGCGTCGCCGAACGCATCACGTCTCGCGGGAAGGTGCTCCTTGAGGTCGTACGCAAGCAGGAGCAAGAAGGGAGGATTACGTTCCGTTTCAACAACGGCAAGTCGCAGGCGGTTGCAACACTGCGACCGGTGACGGTGTTCAGGACATCTGCGCAAGAGATGGAAGTCACGGTTCTCCGGGAAAGCTGTCTGGTGGCGTTCTCGAGCATAAACGGGCGTACCACGGCAAGGTTCGCGTACGGCGGCACTGACGCGGAAGCCTTCTTCCAGGCCAACGACGACACCTGGCGGTGGAACCCGCGTTCGCGGCGCATCACCGCTCATGGCGGATGGACATACTCCGTCACAGGTCCGAGCAACGAATGGGACGAACCATCAGTCGTGCGCAACCGCGAAGATGGACGGAAGGAGAGCCACCACTACGACAGAAAATCCGGTCTGTGCGTCCAGCAGCTGCCTGACGGCACGCTCCGCGAGAGCAAGATGTTCACGTCAGGTCCGCTCGCCTGGCGGCGCGCACGCTGGACGAAAGATACCAACAAGGAAGGAGCGTGCGTACGCACGGACTTCGCCTACGACGAGGCGGGACGTGTGTTCTACAGCCGCACCACGCGCAAGGGCTTCGGCGCGGCGGATGGCAAGGAGGAGTTCTGGTTTAACGACAAGGGCGTAGCCATGAGGCGGCGCCTCAATGACGAAGAGGTGCCGGTGGAATGACACCTTACCATCTTTTCCGCGTGGCGGGCACGTGTTTTGTCTACCACCTGTCGGCCGGGCGGTTCATCCGCATCAGCTCGGAAGCATACGATCTGCTCGAACTTCGGCTTAGAATGCCGAAGGAGGACGCCGAAGCTATGTTCATGACGGCCCACCCTTCCGCCGCCGGAGTTGTTGCCGAGGTGATGGAGCTTGAGAACGAGGGGTTCTTCGAGCCGACGGACGAGCCGATCCTCGACAACGGCGAATTCGAGACGGCACTCGCCAAGCGACTATCATCCCCGCGCAACAGCGTGATGTTGTCGGTGGCGTCCGGCTGCAACCTTGCGTGCCGCTACTGCTACTGCGGAGTATGCCGCGACAAGATCCCCAACCAGGGCCTGATGACGGAGGATACGGCACGCCGCGCCGTGGATGCCCTGCTCGCGGCGGCTGATCCGGGACAAGGTGTTCGCATTACATTCTTCGGCGGCGAACCGCTGCTCAACAAAGGTCTGATACGGAGTGTCGTGGACAGATGCGATGCCCTGACAGCGGCGCGAGGCACATCCGCCAGCTACTCCATAACAACAAACGCCACACTGGTCGATGACGAGATTGCGGAGCTGATCGCTAACCGTAACTTCGGGCTGATGGTGAGCCTCGATGGCCCACAAGACATTCACGACAGCCAATGCCCTACGCGCGACGCGCAAGGTTCGTACGGTCTGGCGACGGCAGGCATTCGCAGACTAATGGCGCATTGCGGCAGGGTGACGGTGCGGTGCACCATGGCACATCCCGCACCAGACGCAATGCGACTGATAAGGTTTTTCACGGACTTCGGCTTCGCGCGCATCGTTCTTGGCACCGTACGCAACCCCACGTTCCCAAGTGACTGCGACTTCACGGCGGATGACGACCGAGAGTTCGACCGGTGCATGGAGGAAGAGATTATCCCGTGGATGCTTGCTGAAAAGGCAGCAGGCCGCGAACCGATCTACGACCCATTCGGCGAAATCGCGGAGTTCCAGGGCGAGCAGGAGCACCCCGAAAAGGTACCGCCGTTTAGGTGCGGCGCATGCCATGGCGCGATGGCCGTAGGCCCTGATGGTACGCTCTATCCGTGCCACCGTTTCGTGGGGATGGATGCCTGGGCGATAGGGCAGGTGGAGTCCGGGCCGGACCGCAGGCGGTGCATGGATTTCTGGCGTCGCTACCGTGCCTGCATGAAGAACCCTTGTGCAAGGTGTTGGGCATACAGGGTGTGCGGCGGGCCGTGCCCGTGGGAGATCGCCCGGGCGGACTCCACCTTCGAAATGGCCGATTCACTGTGCAGGGAGACTTGCAAATGGATTCAACATGGGGTATACTATCTTTCTCAGTTGAAAAGCACCAGTATCGAAACAGGAGGGAAGAAGTAATGACCACACGAAGGAAATTCACGGGCGCTATGCTGGCGGCAGGTACGTTGGCCAACTTCACGCTCGTCGCAGCGGCGCATGGAAACGGCGGCAACAACGGCAACCCGTGCAACGGGCACGGCAAAGCCGACCAATGCCACGGTAATGGCGCAAAGGCAGATAACGTCCAACCGCCGACATGCCGCTCGAACGCCCGCATGGGGCAGGACAACACTCCACCGCCCGTGTGTAGATCAGCAGGCGGCAAAGAGGATCACGTTGAGTGAATCGGCTTGCCGCCATCCTGGCGGCAGCCTGTTCTTTCGCGCCACTATGCACCACCGCTCGTGACGGCAAGACCGAAGGTTCCTCTGGAGCAGTCGGCGTTGATGCGCTAGTTGGGCACACCGTCAAGACAAGGGTCAAGGGGTACGATCAGCTGACGCTTTTCCTTCGGCAGCCTGCCAACGCCAAGCCGGAAGGCGTGTTGTGCATGTGCCTGCTCGCCAAAACGCCCGATGCGGTTAGGGAGGCACTGACCGGCCCATCCGACCGCAATTCCCGCGCGCTAGCGTTCGCCGACAGACACAGTCTGGCGGTGGTCGCGTGGGGTGCGCACCAGCTGTGGGATCCGACACGCAACTGGGATGAGCTCGCGCGCAGCGACGCAAAGCGCCTCGACGCGAACTTCGACCTCGTCGCTAAGGCATGGGACGACGGCATAACCTATTTCGTGAAGAAGCACGGCCTTCCGGCTTCGGGATACCTCATCACCGGTTACTCGGGCGCTGCACAGTACGCACAGCGGCTGGCCATGCGCTGTTCCGATCGCTTCATCGCGGTCCATGCGCACATCCCAAGCAGTTTCGACGCACCCACAAAGGGCGGCGCATCGATTCTATGGTGCGTGACGACAGGCGAGAACGAGCTTGGCTACGACAGGTCGCGACGCTTCTTCGGCGCGGCGCGCGACATGGGTTATCCAATCGTGTACAAGGCGTATCCAGGCCTTGCGCACGAAGGTAGCAGCCGCGTTGTGGAGCTGGGGTTCGCCTGTTTCGAGTACGCCCTTGAGGAATTCGCGCGCGCAACGCGCCTGAACGGCGGCAGACCTATCAAGCCGGACTGGGCAGACCTGTTCACTTCGTCTCTGCACCTGGCCGACATCTTCAACCAGGCGGTCTACTCGAAGTTCGACTACCTCTGCGTGCCACCCGACTTTCGGATGCTCCTGCCATCGACATCGATAAGGGACGCCTGGATAGACGAATGATTCTGCTTGCCGCAAACGAAACGTTCTACAACGGGATGCTGCGCTGGGATCTCGGCATGGGAAGCCCCAACAAGGCGGCAACCTTGCTGGCGCTTCTCCTGTTGCTGCTTGCGTATGCAATCCTTCGCACACGACGGAAATGGTTCGCGTGGTCAGCCGCTCTTCTGTCCGCACCCATCGCATACGCATTCGTCCATACTTTTTCGCGCGGCGGATTCGTGGCTCTTACAGCGGGGGGCGCAGTTCTGCTGGCGGCGGCAAAACGCACCTGCACCGATGGCGCGCGGAGGATTCCCCTTCTGGTTCTGGCGGCGGCGCTTGCGTTCAGCACGGTGTGCACGGGATTCGCCGGACGGCTGATCCACAGCGATCCTGCCCAGGATGCATCCGCAGGGAATAGGCTACTCATATGGAAGGCGGTTCCTGGCATGATGGTGGACGCTCCCGGCGGCTGGGGATGCGGCAACGCCGGCGCCGCGTTCATGGGGTGGTATCAGCCACTCTCAAGACACGAACGCTACCGCTCGCTCGTCAACAGCCATTTCACATGGCTCGTTGAATTTGGCTGGTGCGGAAGATGGGCGTATGCCTCAGGATGGATTTTCCTAATTTGGATGGGGGCTGTACTTATGCAAAAACGGTCTGCTCCCCTTCCGTTAGCGCTGTGGACATGTCTCGGCGCTAGCGCATTCTTCAGTTCGGTGGCAGAGGAATGGCTGGTGTGGCTCATTCCAGCGGTGGCGTCTTGGCCTATGGTGAAGAAGGACATGCGCGCCTTATGGCTACCAGCCGTCGGCGGTTCCGCCGCTGTCGGGGCCGCATTTATGGCACTTTTCGCCGTTGTCGGATTATGCCGCCCGACGGACGGAACCAGCGTCAGGCACTCGTCTGATCGCCAACGGACCATAGTTGGCAATGGAGAACCATCCAGCTGGATTGTTTTCGATGCCAAGACAATAGGCGGCAAAACGTATGGCAGAGCGTTACGGGCCTTTCTTCAGAAGTCCGGAAACAAGGAGCGGTGTCTCGGAATCGCCGCCCAGCTTAATGCCGTTCCGGAAGACGCACAACATCTCGTTTTGTGCGGTGCATCGGCCGATGGCGGAACCGTGGCGTTACGCAAGTTCACGCAGCTAAAATATCTGCACGTTCTGTCGCCCGCGGATCCCCTTGCGTGGCTGAAGCCCACCGAGGGAAAGCCGCCTTACATCCATGTCGTATGCGGGGAACTTTCGCCGAACTGCCCGATGGATGACGTACCGGGACTAAAAACCGTGCCAGGCGCGGGAGCCTATCTCCCGGCCTGGCCACAGCTGGTGTTTGCCGAGTGGTGATATCGCTACCAGGTGCGGTAGTATGTAGTGGCCGGATAGGTGACCACGGGCTGCGGCTGAACAACGACCGGAGCGGGGTTGACCACGACCGGCGGCGGAGCATATACGGGAGCGGGCGCCACGACAACGGGCGCAGGGCGGATTATGTCATGCACCAGCGCCGCCGTGCCAAGCACTGCCCCAGCCACTCCCCAACCGCAATGGTGGCGATGGTGGTGGTGGTGGAACCCGGGACCGCGCATCGGCGGCGGACCGCCCCAGAACCCCCTCGGGCCACCATGGAACCCAGGACCTGGCCGGGCGAACATCACTCCTGCCGTTGCCACGGCCGCAAGCATCACTATCAGTTTCTTGTTCATGTTTTCCTTCTCTTTCTGTCGTTGTCGACATTTGGTATGGCACGTTCACCGACGAAATCTGACATTCTCCTCTAAAAAAAAATCCGCCGCGCTAAAGCGTGCCGAAGATGCGGTCGCCAGCATCGCCCAGACCCGGCACGATGTAGTAGCGCGAGTTGAGCCGTTCATCCTTGGCGGCGGAATACACTGGCACGTCCGGATGGTGCCGCTCGAAATTCGCGATCCCCTCCGGCGCAGAAACCAGGCTGAGGAACAGTATCCGCCTGTAGCCAAGTTTCTTCAGCTGTGAGACGGCATCGACCGCACTCCCGCCCGTCGCAAACATGGGATCAATGGCTATGGCAAGCTCGTCGCCCTTCGCAGGCGGAACCTTCGCGTAGTAGGGGACTGGCTCGGCGGTCTCTTCGTTGCGCTGCATGCCAAGCACCCCAACCCTGGCGTACGGGAGCACGCGCAGCATCGCATCGAGCATGCCCATGCCGGCTCGCAGAATCGGCACAAGCACAAC
>CAMPAA010000038.1 GCA_946631345.1 uncultured Verrucomicrobiota bacterium | reverse complement strand
CTGGCTCTGCGTGCCG
This sequence comes from uncultured Verrucomicrobiota bacterium, assembly GCA_946631345.1. Classification (GTDB taxonomy): domain Bacteria; phylum Verrucomicrobiota; class Kiritimatiellia; order RFP12; family UBA1067; genus UBA1731. The sequence goes on along the minus strand of CAMPAA010000038.1, from coordinate 17,604 downwards.
GTGGCGTGGGCGAAGAAGTCCGCAAGCCTCCGCTTTGCGCTGTGGGTGTGGCGGCGCGTTGAGGGCAACGCGCCCTACCAGGCGGGCGGCGGATCGTACCAGGCTGAAAACGCGCCGTACCAGGCCGTGACGGGGCTTGGCGGCGATGTCGTGGTAGGCGAGGCTGGCGCGCTGAAGGACGGCTCGACGTTCAAGACGGAGCTGCTGCCGGATGGCGCGCGCATAGGAGTTGCCGGAAGCAAGTGGCAGATGCCGCCCAAGGCCGACAACCCGTATGGACTCAAGCTCACGTACAAGGCGAAGGACGGCTCGTTCAAGGGTTCGTTCAAGGTGCCCGACGGCGGCAAGAAGTCCGTTAAGGTCAACGTGACCGGCGTGCTGGTGGACGGCGTAGGGTACGGCTCTGCGGCAATTAAGAATGGAAGCGCTTCCGCCGTCACGATAAGGTGACGGCGCGTTGGGGGCAACGCGCCCTACCTGACGGCTTGATTTCCCGAGCGCAAGGCAATATAATACGCACCCATTTCCGGAGGAAGGAATGGCGAAACCGATTATAGACGAAGATTGCTGCAAGGGTTGCGGGCGCTGCGTGGCGGCGTGCGCGAAGAAATGCCTTGAACTGTGCCCCGACCATCTGAATGCGGCGGGACTGAAGCCCGTACGTTACAAGGGCGAGGGATGCATCGGCTGCGGGATGTGCTTCTACAACTGTCCGGAGCCGTACGCAATCAAGGTGGAAAGGGATCGCTGAGAGCGTCCTAGCCGTGTGCATGGGAGAAGAATGATGACTAAGTTTGTCAAGGGTAACGAGGCTGTCGTGATGGGCGCGCTGTATGCCGGGTGCGAGCTCTACTTCGGATATCCGATCACTCCGGCAAGCGAGATAGCGCACGGCGCGGCGAAGTGGTTCCCGATGCTTGGGCGCACTTTCGTGCAGGCGGAGTGCGAGACTGCGAGCGTGAACATGATGTTCGGCGCGGCGGCGGCCGGCAAGCTGTGCATGACGGCCACGAGCGGTCCCGGGTTCTCGCTCATGCAGGAGGGCATCTCGTACCTGGCGGGGGCCGAGCTTCCGGCGGTGGTCGTCAATGTCAACAGGGCAGGGCCCGGCCTTGGCAACGTCTATCCCGAACAGAGCGACTACACTCCGGCGGTGAAGGGCGGAGGCCACGGAAACTACCGCACATTCACGGTGGCGCCAGCGAGCGCGCAGGAGATGTGCGACCTGACGATACTCGCATTCCGCATGGCGGCGAAGTGGCGTACGCCTGCGGTCGTCTTTGCGGACGGCCTTCAGGGGCAGATGATGGAGAGCGTGAGGCTGCCAGACCAGGAGGACGCCAAGCCTGACTTTTCCGACTGGGCGGCGCAGGGCGAGAAGAAGACGCGCGCGAACCTTGTGAAGTCCATTTTCCTCGACGCTGCGCAGCAGGAGGAGTTCAACAACCATCTTCAGGACAAGTATGCGCGGATGGAGGCCGATGCGCTCGCCGAATCCTACCGGGCGGACGATGCCGAGATCCTCTTTGTTGCGTATGGCATATCGTCGCGAATTGCCCGCACCACGGTCGAGACGCTGCGCGCGGAAGGTCTGAAGGCCGGTTGCTTCCGGCCAATCACGCTCAGTCCGTTTCCCCGCGCCGCACTTGCGGAGGCGGCAAAGGGGCGCAGGATATTCGTGATCGCCCTTGACGCAGGCCAGTTCGCAGATGACGTGCGCCTCAATCTTGCAAAGGCCGGATTGGGACAGGAGGCGGCAGACGTTGAGCTGATCCATCGCATGGGCGGGCAGGTCGTGACCGTCGATGATGCCGTGAAGGCGGCGAAAAGGATTGCCGGTTGAGGCGTTTAGCCCTGTTCGCGCAGTTGGCGGCACTGGTTTTACCGGCGCTTGCCGGCGATGGCTTCCGCTGGCGTGCGGAGATTGCAGACGAGATACACCGCCCCGATGCGCCCGAAGCCAACTCCATGGGCGGCATCACCTGGGTTTCCAACAATGTGTATTGGGCAGTTACGGACGAGAAGTTCAAGCCGGTCGTATGGGAGCTGGAGCTGCCGGTGGATTCCGTCACCGGTAAGCTGTCGTTCTGCAAAATGCACATCCTTTCCCGTCCCGAAGGTGCCATTGACGTTGAGGGCCTCGCCCGCGATCCGCTTGACGGCTCCCTCTGGTTGGCTGACGAGCGGGATTGCACCATAAAGCGGTGCGATCCGTTGACCGGGCGCAGGCTTGAGGGCGATGTGGAGGTTCCTCCCGTTATGAAGGGGTTTGTGAAGGAGTTCGGAATCGAATCGCTTGCCATAAGCCGGGATGGATTGACGATGTGGTCCTGCCTAGAGGAGGCGTCCTCTTACGACGGCCCGCTTTCCACGCGCCGGCGCGGATCGTCCGTTCGGCTTGTTCGCTTTTCGCGCGAGGCCGTAGGCAAACCATGGCGCGCGGTTGGGCAGTGGCTGTACTGCACCGATCCTATCGCGGGCAAATCCTGGCATAACGAAAAAGGCGAGGATATGTCCCGCAGCGGTGTCTCCGAGCTATGCGTCATGGATGACGGCACGCTGCTTGTGCTGGAGCGTGAATTCAGCGTGGTGTTGGTGCCGCGTTTCCGCTGTCGCCTGTACGAAACTGACCTGTCTGCGGCGACCGATGTGTCTGCGGTGCCGTCTCTGCGGGGGGCGACGAAACTGAAGGCTGCCGAGAAGAGGCTCCTGTGCGAGACGACCGGGTTTGCGATGTACGAAGGCATGTGTGTGGGGCCCACCCTGGCGGACGGTTCACGCGTGCTGATGATGGTCTCTGACGGCGACGAAAAATCCTTCCGCGCAGTCCTGTCGATTCGGCTCACTCCGCGCTGACTGCTCACTTGTGGTATAATTCGCGGCATAAATGATTCTTACCGTGACAGACCCGTGCAGGCCGCTGCCCATGGCTCTTGACGCCTCACGTCCGCTTGAGGTGGAGGTGGGGTGTGGGAAGGGGCGGTTCCTGACGGCGCGCGCGGCGGCGCATCCCGAGGCGGACTTCCTTGGAATCGAGCGCATGCTGGGGCGCGTCCATTCCTTCGACGAGAAGTGCCGTCGGCTGAAACTCTCAAACGCTCACGTGCTGCGTCTGGAGGCGCTGTATACGTTCTGGTATCTTCTGCCTGCGCATGGCGTGCGCACGGTGTATGTGTTCTTCCCCGATCCATGGCCGAAGAAGAAGCACCACAGCCACCGGCTGTTCGGGCCGCTCTTCCTGAAGGCGCTATGGAAGCGTCTGACGGAGGGCGGGCGAATAGAGTTCGCGACGGACCACGAGGAGTATTTCAGGTTCGTCACAGAGGAGTGCTTTCCGTCTTCCGCCGCGTTTCGCCGCGTGGAGCCGATGGCGCGCGGGCCGGAGTCGTGGACGGAGTTCGAGACGCGCTTCCGCGGACAGGGGCTTCCGATCTTCTCGGCGGCGTGGGAGGCGTGCGCCGGCGACGACTACGAACTTGAGCCGATGAAAGTAGCGCCGGAGGACGAGCCGCGTGAAGGCATCCCGCGACGCATAGGCAAACGATATGTTGAAGATGTGGAGGATAGCGCACAGTGAAGTATCGCCTTAGGTCCATATTCTCGTCAATACAGGGCGAAGGTCGCCATACGGGGCGTCCCGCAACCTTCATCCGCTTTGCGGGCTGCAACCTGAACTGCCCATGGTGCGACACGCACAAGCATACGCGCGAGATGCTCACCATATCGGAGATCATGGCGAAGGTGGGGAAGTTGGGGAATCGCACGGTGGTTGTCACCGGCGGGGAGCCCACGGTGGTCATCGGTCTGAAGGATTTGCTGCAGGCGCTGAAGAAGGGCGGCTACTGGCTGGCGCTCGAGACGAACGGCACGCGCAACATCCCCGAGATCGAAATGTTCGACTACGTGGCGGTGTCGCCCAAGTATTTCTACCGTTCGCGGTATGCCGAGGAAACGATGGTGCGTAAGGCCGATGAGGTGCGCATAGTAGCCGAGGACGAGGTGATGGTCGGTTTCTGCCGCCAGATGCGCGCACGCATAACCGCAAGCGACTACTTCATCTCACCGCTGGACGAGCAAGGCAAGATCCACTACCGCCGCGCGTTCAACCTAATGCTGCGGCTCAACGCCAAGCCGAAGACCGGCGGAGAGGCTCCTTGGCCGCCGTGGGCGCTCTCCATCCAGACGCACAAGGTACTGGGATTGAAGTAGCGATGAAGTGGTTTGTATACAACGCCCTGTTCTGCGTCGCGTATCTTGCGATGATGCCTGCGTTTCTTCTTCGGATGAAGCGGCGCGGCGGCTACCGTGCGCGCATGGGCGACCGTTTCGCGCGCTACCCTGCGCTTGCGTTCCCGGATGGCGCCATATGGATACACGCGGTTAGCGTTGGCGAGGTGCAGGTGGCAGGTCAGCTGATGCGTGCTATGCGTGCGACCGATCCGTCGCTGCGGTTCGTGTTCTCCACCACCTCGTCGACCGGATGGCGCACGGCGGAGCGCGAGGTGGCCGGCGACGACATCCTGATCTACAATCCGCTCGATTTTCCCTCTCTGGTCCGGAGGGCGTTCGACCAGATACGTCCGCGAGCCATCATCCTCACCGAGACAGAGATATGGCCAAACTTCATCCGTGAAGCGCGGCGGCGTGGGGTGCCGCTGTTCCTCGCCAACGCACGCATATCTGACCGCAGCGCGCCGCGCTACCGGCGGCTGCGCTGGTTCTTCGGGGAGGTGTTCCGCTGTTTCACGAAGATATATGCGCAGAGCGATCTCGATGCCGAACGGCTTGCGTCGGCAGGCGCCGACCGGGGGAAGATTGAGGTAACCGGCAGCTTCAAGTTCGACGTTGCGCGGCGGCGTCCCGACAAGGAGGCAGAGCTGCGCGCATGGATCGGGGAGGGCCCGGTGCTGCTGGGCGGGAGCACATGGCCGGGCGAGGATGAGGTGCTACTTCGGCTTTACGGCGATCTGCCGCCTGAGGTGAAGCTCGTGATCGCGCCGCGGCATTTCGAGAAGGCCGATGCCGTGGAGGCCAACATCGTCAAGGCCGGATTCGCGTGCGTGCGGCGTTCGCGCGGGGACGCCGGCGCCAGTGCCGCCGACTCGCCGCGCACCGTATATCTTGCGGACACGACCGGTGAGCTGATGGGGCTTTTCGGCTTGGCGGCGGCGGCGTTTGTCGGAAAGAGCCTGTGCGCGCACGGCTCGCAGAACATGATCGAGCCGTGCCTGTGCGGAGTGCCTACGGTTGTGGGGCCGTTCACGGAGAACTTCAGGCCGGTGATGAGCGACCTGCTGGCGGCGGAGGCGATCGTGCAGGTGAGGGACGAAGCGGAGCTGCGCAGCACGATACTGTCGTTCTTCAGCGGCAGGGGCAGTGCGTTCGCGGCCGCGCTCGGAGCGCGGGCGCGCGCGGCGGTTGAACGCAGGAAGGGGGCTACAGCGCGATGCGCAAACGACATCTTGTCATACTTGGGCTGATAATCGCCTACGCCGTGGCCGCAGTTGTGGCTACGCCGAAGCTGCGCCACGCATGGTGGTATCTCCAGGAGAACGTTAACCGGCGGTTCTCGACGTTCTGCGGGCTTTCGGCTGCGAGCTGCATTTTCCCGTGGTGCATCCCGGCGGGGGTTGAGGCCTACCGCAACATGTGCGACCGAGGCGTGCCGTCGCGCGTGGATCCGGATATCTTCGCCCTCGCGCTCGGAGTTGACGAGGATGCCGAAACCATAGACGCGCGGGTGATGACCGTTGCGCGGTTCAAGGCGTATCTCGACGAGTACCGCGAACGGAAGGGCGACTACCGGCTGTGGTGCTTCGGACGGTTCGACTACTGCCTTACGCCTGCGGTCAAGGTTGATTTCGGTGAGATACTGGCGCGATTCTCCGACGAAAAGCTGTTTGAGCGGTTCGCCGCCGCGCGGCTGTACTCGCCTGCGGCCCTGTTCGCATGCTACATGGGCGATGCGGCGGAGATAGGGCCGGCGTTCGACGATGTGGCCGCCCACGGCGCAGTGAAGGAGCTCTTCGCGGCACCGCGCGTGCTTTTCCGCCCTGTGCCGGATGGTTCGCTGGCGCCGGTGGATGCCGCGCGATTCATGCCGTTTGACGTAAAGTTCCCCTCTTGGATCGAGCGCGGTTCGGCGGACGCCGCGATGTTCATTGATTTCGAAGACCGCTACGAGACGGCGCAGGAGGCGAGAAGGGAGACGCTGATAGGGTTCGGATACGCCGCAAGGGGCATGCCCACAAACGCCATTGCCTGCTGGGCGAAGGCCGCACAGGCAAATCCGCGCGATCCGCTTCTAATGGAACTTGCCGATGCGCTCGACCGTGAGGCGCGCTCGCATCTGGCGATAGGCAACGTCAATGGGGCGCTCCGCTGTTACGAGCATAGGCTGGAGGTGTTCACCAACGACGTAGCGGCCATCCACAATTTCGGCCTTTGCATGAAGAAGGCGGGCCACCCTGAACTCGCCGCCCGCGTCTTCGCCAAGGCGGTGGAGCTTGATCCGCTTCAGGACGCCCACCGGCTTGAGCTGATCGACAGCGCTGACGCCGGAGGCCACCCGGACATCGCGGTGCGGCAGATCGACGTGCTTCTGAAACGTCATCCAGACGACCTTGAGCTCAAAAAGCGGCGTACGCGCATTCTCGTGCAGATGCACCTCGACTCCCAGCGCAAGAAGCAGGAGAACCGTCCAGACCACTCTCCATCACGCTACCTTGACGACAGTCAGAAAGGAAAACGAAAATGAAGAAGACCATCATCCCTATTCTGGCCACATTGGCCGCCGGATGCTTCACACTGAAGGAGACGCCATACCCGGAAACGGCGGTGACGGCCCTGCCGGAAGGCAAGGAGCTTTCCGTGCAGCTGAAGGGATTCCGCGCATTTGTCACGGAATACGTCCCGATCTACAGCTACGACACCATATGGGTCGATAGCTATCCTCGCGGCCGCTACGGGTGGGCGGGCGGACACTACCGCACCATGACTTCCTCAACCTACATACCGCAGACGAGTGAGAGCGGCATATTTGCGCAACGCGCCAAGACGCTGGCGGAATCGGCTGGTTTCACCACCATGGCCCCCCAGCCGGACTATGTGCTGGAAACGACGTTCGGCGGCCCTTTCGTGACCGATGGCGAGCGCGGCGTTGAGGCGCTGTGGATGCTGCTGTCGGTGTTTTCCGCAGACTACAGCGTGCAGACATGGACTGCGCAGACAAAGATCTACGACAACAAGACAGGGAAGCTCGTGTTCCACCACGAATATTCTCAGCGCTACGAGGTCACGGTGTGGGGGCCGTTGCCTCTGCTCAGTCCGGCGGGCTCATCCAAGAACACATTCAATGCGATCCAAAGCTGGTGCCTGACGGCCCTTACGGATCGCGTGATGGCCGATGCTGCCGCGTTTCTTGTCCAGAAGGCGAAATGAAAACGGATCAAGTCATGGGAGAAATGATCGACTTCCACACGCACAACTTCCCTGACGCCCTCGCGCCCAGGGCGGTTGAGTCGATGGTTCAGAAGTTGAGGGGGGCGCTTCTGCCTGTTGGAGACGGCACTCTCGCCACGCAGCTCAAGGACATGGACCGGGCAGGCGTAGCGCGGGCGGTGGCGTGCCCGGTAGCCACCAAGCCATCGCAGTTCAAGGTGATACTCGACCGCGCGAAGGCTGTGCGGGACGGCGAGTTTGGCCCGGAGGCGGCAACCCGTCTCGTGCAGCTCTGCTCCGTCCACCCCGCAGACGGTGACTATGCGGCGCATCTCAAGGAAGTTGCCTCAGCCGGTTTCAAGGGGATCAAGCTGCATCCGTACTACCAGGGATTCCGGCTTGACGACCCGCAGGTGTTCCCGTTCTTCGCGGCATTGCGCGATGCCGGGCTTTTTGTGACGGTACATTGCGGAATCGACCTTGGATTCACCGACGTTCCGATGTCGTGCGGCCCGGATCAGATCGCCGCGCTGCTGCGAGCCGTGCCCGACCTTGTGTTCATCGCCGCCCATCTGGGCGGATGCGGCGGCAACCCGCCTCACGCGACCGACCGGCTCCTGGAGTTCCCGAAATGCTATTTCGATACAGCGGTCGTCTGCTGCTGCGACGATGACCGGGAGGCTCAGCGCGTGATGGCCGAATGGCCGGCGGAGCGTCTCCTTTTCGCCACCGACTACTTCTGGCGGGACATCTCGCACATCGCCGGATGGGTGCGTCGGTTCAGGCCTAATCCGGCAGACCTTGAAATGATATTCTCCGGCAACGCCAAACGGTTGCTGGACGGTTAGCTGCGAGAAGGGCGAGAAGCGATGCAGTCATCGCCATGGAGCTGAAGATGGCAGAGAGCGAAGTGAAGTACAGGGTGATATACGAAACGCTTAAGGAAGAGATTCTGGGCGGTCGCTTCGCGTCTGGCCGGCGGTTTCCGAGCGAAGCACAGCTGATCAGGCGTTTCGGCGGTTCCCGCATCACGGTCATCCATGCGCTTCAGGAGCTGAGCCGTGCGGGCCTCATCGTGCGCCGCAAGGGTGTGGGCTCGTTCCTGACGTCGCGCGCCGCGAGCTACGGCCGCTCAATCGGGATCATCATTCCCATATCGCGCGGTGAGATATTCCCGCCGATCTGCCGGGAGATAACCCGCCTTGCCCAGCAGGACGGGCGTTCGATGCTGCTGGCGGACTTCCTGGCGGTCGATGCGAAAAACCGCAGGGCGGAGGCGCGTCGCATTGCCGAAAGTTTTGTCGCCCAGAACGTGCTTGGCGTGATATTCCACCTGACGGACGGCGTCGCCGATGCGGCGGCGATCAACAGGATGGCGCTTGAGGTGTTCGATGCCGCCGGCGTTCCGGTAGTGCTTACCGACTGCGACGTGCTTCCATATCCCGAGCATGGCCGCTATGACGTAGTTGGCAGCGATGACGCCGACGCCGGCTACCGTCTCACGCGCCACCTGATCTCCGAGAGCGGCGCCAGACGGCTTGCGTTCCTGTCTCCGCGGTTCGGGAACAACAGCTTCGCCCACCGCAGCCGTGGATTCATGGCGGCGGTCTCCGAACGGCCTCGGTTGAAGGGCCGGATAGTCGTTGGGGATCCTGAGGACGGCGCTTTCGTGAAGCGCCTTTTCCAGACGGTTCGCCCGGACGCGATAATATGCGGGAACGACCGTGCGGCCGCAGCGCTGATGGCGACGCTCGCGGCACAGGGACGGAAGGTGCCGGATGACGTCAAGGTCGCCGGGTTTGACGACGTAAATTTCGCGCGCCTCGTGTCGCCGCGCCTCACCACCATGCACATGCCCTGCGCCGAGGTTGGCGCTGCGGCCTACCGCACGCTACTCGCCAGGGTGGAACGCCACGACCTGCCGCCGTGCACCATAAACCTCCGGGCCTCGCTGGTCGTCCGTGACTCAACCGGCTGAACGGGGGCGCACGCGCAGAAGCCTCCGATATGGTATAATGCGCGCCGTAATATGGAACATTCCTTTAAGATAGGCGGCGTGGATGCTTGAGCTGCTGTTGCTGCCACCGCTGCTGGCGCTTTCCGCGTTCTTCTCCGGGTCGGAAACGGTGCTGTTTTCGCTCACCGGGTCGCAGCGAGCGCGAATCCGCGAGCGAAGCGCGAAGGCGGACGCGCGCATAGGGAGGTGCCTGTCCGACAAGTCGGTGCTGTTCTCCACGCTGCTCGTCGGCAACACGTTCGTCAACTTCCTCATTTCCACGCTCGGGTACTGCGTGTTCGACGGTCTTGGCTTTGACGGAAGCGGACTCCTTGCGCTGCCGGTGATGACGGTGCTGCTGCTGATATTCGGCGAGATCACCCCGAAGAGGCTGGCGCTGCGCTACGCGGAGGAGATCGCGCCTGCCTGCGCGCGGCTGCTGTGGTTCTGGCGCATGATCCTCACGCCGTTCAACTTCGTGCTTCGCTTCACCTCGCGCGCTTTCGCCCCTGCTCTGGAGCGCGAGCGCCGGGCTCTCTCCGACAACGAGCTTGTGTCCGTGATGGATGCGGCGGCGGAGCACGGCGACATCTCCGAGGCCGATGCCAGCATGGTCGCTGGCGTGCTGCGGCTCTCCGAGCTGTGTGCAAACGACGAAATGACGCCGCGCGTAGACATCGTGGGGTACGACATCGACCTCGACGAAACTGCGCGCGCCTCCGCGCTCGCAGGGGCGAAGTACCGCTATCTGCCTGTGTTCCGCCGCACTCCGGACGCGATAGAGGGCGTAATCGACCGCACCACGGGCAAGATCGAGGATGCGCTCTTCGTGCCGGAGACCGTGACGCTTGACGACCTGCTTGAGACGTTCGCGAAGAGCCGAAAGCCGCTGGCCGTAGTGTTGGACGAGTATGGCGGCACGGCCGGCATCATCACGCCGAACGACGTGCTGGAGCTTATCGTGGGGCCGGGCGTATTCTCCAGCCCCGACCACGAGCCGGCAATCGTCAGGAAGGGCGCCAACGTGTGGGAGATAGATGCGAGGGCGAGCCTTGACGAAATCAACCGCGAACTCGACATTTCGCTGGAGGCCGAGGATGCGGACCGGCTTTCCGGCTGGGTGCAGTTCCATGCCGAGCGCCTGCCGCACGTCGGGCAGGAGATCGAGGCGGATGGCTGCCGCGCGACGGTGCTCAAGCGCCGCCGTCGCCGCGTGACGCTTGTGCGCCTCGAGGTGATTGCGCGCGCCGCCACCGAGACCGACGAGGAGATCGTAGCCGAGACCGACGAGGCCGTGCGCCGCACGGAGGAGGACAACGAATGACGGTGCTGCTCCTTATCGTGGCCGCAGTGGCGATGCTGGCGCTGTCCGCGCTGTGCGCCGGCGCAGAGACGGCGTTCCTCTCCGTGAGCCGCGAACGGATACTGCACCTCGCCCGGGAGGGAGGCCGCAAGGCGCGCATCATCCAGCAGGCCATGGCCGCGATGCCGCGCACGATGACCACGCTGCTCATCGGAAACAATTTGGCGAGCGTGGCCTATTCGTCGGCGACGGCGGCCCTGGCGGGCGTGCTGTTCGCCAACCGTGCCACCGCCACGTCGCTGTGGAGCTTCGGGGCGGCGTTCACGATCCTGTATGTCGCGGAGTTCCTGCCGAAGATACTCTGCGCGGCGCGGCCTCTCCGCCGGATTCTGGCTCTCGCGCCTGCCTACCGGGTGCTTGCCGCCGCGCTTTCGCCGTTGACGCATCTCGGCATGCTGCTCACCGACCTGTTCGTGCCGCGCAAGGAGACGAAAAGCTCCCTCACTTCGGCGGATCTCCTTCGCATCCTGCAGGACCGCAAGGACGGCGTATGCCTCTCTGACATCGAGAGCGCGCTAATCACGCGGATCATCGTGCTGCGCGTGAAAGGGCGGCAGATAACGCCGGAGGCGATCCTGTCCGCGCTTCGGGATGAGCCTGTCAGGGATATGGTATAATACGCGGCAAAACCTATGAAGACGACACGTAGATCCTTTGTATTCGGCGGCTGTGCGGTGGCTGCACTGCCGTTGTTCTCAATCACCCGTCCGGCATCTGGGCGGAAGCTGCGGCTGGCCCTGATCGGATGCGGCGCGCGCATGAAGTCGCTGCTGACCAACGCGATCGGGGAGGAGATCGTCGCCATGGCCGATCCCGATCCTGCCGCGTTCGCGAAGCAGTTCGAGATTCTCAAGGCGTATGGCCATGCCGATGCGGTGCCGAAGATCAAGCTCTTCTCCGACTACCGCGAAATGCTGGAGAAGATTTCCGGCGAACTTGACGCCGTAATTGTCGCAACCACAAACCTGCACCATGCGCCGGCCTCGCTGCTGGCGATGGAGAAGGGCCTGCACGTGTATGTGGAGAAGCCCATGGCCTTTTCCATCGACGAGGCAAAGGCAATGCGTGCGGCGGCGCGGAAGTACGGCGTGGCTACGCAGGTGGGCAACCAGGGGCACAACGACGAGGGCGTGAGGCGGTTTGCCGAGTATCTCGCGGCAGGCGCCCTTGGCGAGATACGCGACATTTGGTGCTGGACCAACCGCGTGAACGCCTACGCGGTGGAGCCCCCGATCGCGCCTTTGCCGCCCGGCTTCAACTGGGAGGCGTACCGCGGCACCGCGAAGGGGATCGATTTCCGCAAGACGATGCACCCGCATGGCTGGCACGCCTGGCATGCGCTCGGCAACGGCTCGATCGGCAACATGGCCACGCACCTCTTCGACCCGTTCATGTGGGGGCTGGGGCTGGGCGCGCCGAAGAGCGTGGAGCTGGTGAACTCAATACCCGGCGGCAAGGGCTCCTGGGATGTCAGCTCCGAGTTCCGCTGGGAGTTTGCCGCCACCGACAGGCATGGCCCTGTGATCATGCACTGGTTCGACGGCGTAAAGCCGGGGGTGCCTGTCGACGATGAGCACGTGTTGGCGGGCGATCAGGTGCGCTCGATAGAATGGGCGAACCGCCCTCCGGCCGTCCTGGAGGTGGAGCGCAAGTACGGCGTGCAGCTCGGCGAGTCCGGCGGGCTTGTGGTGGGGGCGAACGGCGCGATGCGCATCGGCTCCGGCGGCGGGCTCGTGTTCGCGCCGGCGTCGTTCAAGAAGGTGCTTGGCAGCGTGCCAAAGATTTTCCCCCGCGAAAAGCACATGACGCACATGAAGGACTTCTTCACGGCGGCGCGCGGCGGTCGGCCCGCAGTATGCAACTTCGACTATTCCGAGCCGCTGGCGCGGATCGTGCTTTCCGGCAATCTCGCCTCGCTTGCGGGCAGTGGCCGCAAGATCGCGCTGTGAAGGCCGTGGCGGGGTTGAACGAAACGCCAAGGGCGAACCGGGTGCATATCGCGTTCTTCGGGTTGAGGAACGCAGGCAAGTCCACTCTTGTGAATGCGTTCGCGGGGCAGGATGTGGCCATCGTGAGCGATGTGCCGGGCACCACCACCGACCCCGTCTCGAAGACCATGGAGATTCTGCCTCTCGGTCCATGCCTCCTCACGGATACGGCTGGACTGGACGACGAGGGCGAGCTTGGCGCGATGCGGGTCAAGAAAGCGCTGGACGTGCTGGCCACGGCGGATATCGCCGTGTGGGTGACGGGGGAGGATCCCTCGCTCGGCGGCGAAGCGCTCGCGCGGCTTCGCGAAGAATGCAGGCGACAGGGTACGGCATTGCTTGAGTACCGGCGTGGCGACGACGTGGAGGAGTTCCGGCGGAAGGTTGCGGCGGTGAAGGTCGCGGAGTCCGCTCCGCCGCTTCTTGCCGGCCTTGTCGAGAGGGGCGACCGCGTGTTGCTCGTCTGCCCGCAGGACGGCAGTGCGCCGAAAGGGCGGCTCATCCTGCCGCAGCAGCAGGTAATCAGGGAGATTCTCGACGTCGGCGGCGTGGCGGAGGTGTGTCAGCCGGAATCGGTGGCGTCGCTTGGGGACGGCTTCCGGTTCGCCATCACCGATTCGCAGGCGTTTGGCGCAGTGGACGCGGCTCTGCCCAAGAGCGTTCCGCTTACGTCGTTCTCGATACTGTTCGCCAGGGCGAAGGGCGACCTTGCCGCCTATTGCGACGGGCTTTCCGCGCTCAGGCGTCTCGAGGACGGCGATACGGTGCTGGTGGCCGAGGGCTGCACCCACCACAGGCAGTGCGGCGACATAGGCACCGTGAAGCTTCCGAAGGCTGTGGCAAAACTGACCGGCCGCAGGCTGAACTTCGCGTTCTGCTCGGGCGGCGACTTCCCGTTCGGGACGGTCCGCCCGAAGCTTGTGATCCACTGCGGCGGATGCATGCTCACGCGGCGTGAGATGCAGCGCCGCATGGCCGCCGCCCGCGATGCGGGAGTGCCGATCACGAACTATGGCCTGGTGCTGGCTGCGGCGTGCGGCATAGAGGCCGACCCTGCGACCTGCATGGTCGCCCGCAGATAGCCGAACCCCGCTCGCGCAATGGCAGGTTTGAAGGTTTGAAAGTTTGAAGGTTCGGCGCTGTCGCTCGAAACGGCCGGCCCTGAACTTGATGAGGCGGCAAAACGGCTTGCGCAGGTCTTCAAGAAACCGCCACTCCGCGCGACACGTCACTCCACATCGGTTGAAGTTCTGACTGGGAAATGGTAAAATCCGCGTCTCACAAAAAGAAGAGGAAATGTCCGTGAAACAAGAAAAGACGTCCGCGCTCTGCGTTCTGCTTTCAGCCGTCACCACGGTGATTGGCGCCGCCGAGCCTAACGATTGGGAAAACCTTGCCGTCAACTCCAGGAACCGCGAGCCGGCTCGCACGTATGCGATGCCGTTGGCCTCGGAGGATGCGGCGTTCACTGATGCGATCGAGCCCGATACGCCGTACAAGGTGTCGCTGAACGGCATATGGAAGATTTCCTGGGCCGGGAATCCCGAGCTCAGGGTCAAGGATTTCTACCGCACGGACTACCAGGATGCGGACTGGCTCACGATAGACGTGCCGAGCTGCGTGGAGATGCGCGGGTTCGGTTCGCCAGGCTATGTGAACATCAAGTATCCGCACAAGATGGAGTGGCCGTTCATCAAGGACCGCCAGAGCGGCAAGGCGGACTACAACCCCGTATCGTCCTACCGCCGCACGTTCACCGTGCCGGCGGACTGGAAGGGGCGCGAGGTGTTCCTGCGCTTCGACGGTGTGTACTCGGCGTACTATGTGTGGGTCAACGGGCAGAAGGTCGGCTACGCCGAAGATTCCAAGCTGCCGTCGGAGTTCAACGTGACGAAGTTCCTCAAGGACGGCGAGAACCTGCTGGCGGTGGAGGTGTACCGCTGGTGCGACGGCAGCTACCTCGAGGATCAGGACATGTTCCGCTTCTCCGGCATATTCCGCGATGTAACCCTATGGTCCATGCCGAAGGGCGGCATATGGGACTTCGCCGTTAAGACGACCCTCAAGAACGGCTATACCGATGCCGACATCGAGGTCACCGGGTGCGACGGCGCCACATGGACGCTCTTCGATGCCGCCCGGCGCGAGATCGCGTCCGGCGCAAATGGCGTGGTGGAGGTGCACGACGTCAACCTGTGGAGCGCCGAGAAGCCCTACCTCTACACGCTCATCGTGAAGAAGGGCGGCGACATCCGCGCTCGCAAGGTCGGCTTCAAGGAGGTGAAGGTATCCGGCAACACGATCCTCTTCAACGGCAGCAAGATCAAGTTCAAGGGCGTGAACCGCCACGAGACGAACCCCGACAACGGGCGCACGGTGTCGATGGATGACATGCTGCGCGACATCACGCTGTTCAAGCGCTACAACATCAACACGGTGCGCACCAGCCACTACCCCGACCACCATCTGTGGTACGACCTGTGCGACCGTTACGGCATCTATGTGTGCGCGGAGGCGAACGTGGAGGGGCACGAGGCGGGCTACAAGGAGAAGGGGTTAGGCCGCTTTCCGGAGTGGATGCATTCGATAGTGGAGCGCAATCTGCGCCACGTGATGTTCTACCGCAACCATCCGTCCGTTACGCTCTGGTCGATGGGCAACGAGACGGGGCATGGCGTGTGTTTCACGAACGCCATCGCGCAGGTGAAGGCGCTCGACCCGTCGCGTCCGGTCCACTGGGAGCGCGGCAATCCCGATGCCGATGTGGACAGCCGCATGTATCCCACGGTCGAGTGGCTGGATGAGCGCGGAAGGCTCGGCGACAGCGTTCCCGGCTCGGTGGCGATGGAGGACAAGTATAACAGTCAGGACAACAGGCAGTCGGCCGGCAAGCCGTTCTGGATGTGCGAATACGCCCATGCTATGGGCAACGCCATCGGAAACTTCCAGGAGTACTGGGATGTGTTCTACAAGTACGACTCCCTCACCGGCGGCTGCATCTGGGACTGGATCGACCAGGCCGTCTGGAAATACACGGATCGCGTAGGCGCGGACGGCAAGCGTGAACGCTACCTCGCATACGGCGGCGACTGGGACGAGCAGCCGAACGACGGCCCCTTCAACTGCAACGGCGTGATCGATCCGCAGCGCAACGTCACCGCCAAGCTGGTGGAGGTGGGCCATGTGCACCGCAACCTTGTTGTGGACAGCGATTTCAACCTCATGAACAGGTTCTGCTTCACCTACGCCGACGAGTTCGACGGCGAATGGGAGATTGTGGAGGACGGAGTGTCCGTCCACCGCGAACCGTTCGCGGTGCCCCATATCGCGCCGATGACTTCCGGCAAGCTCGCCATCCCGCGGATCGAGGCGAAAGACGGCAAGGAGGTGTTCGTAAACATCTACTTCATGCTCAAGGCGGATACGCCATGGGCTAAGAAGGGGTGGGAGGTATCCCGCAATCAGATCGCATGCATCCCGCAGGATGCGCGCCGCATCGAGCTGAAGCGTGCCAGGCCCGCGTTCACCCAGGACGACGCGACCATCACCGCGACCGTCGGTGGGACCAAGGCCGTGTTCTGCCGGCGCTCCGGAACCCTCTGCGAGCTGGTCATGAACGGGAAGACGATTCTCAGGAATCCGGCTCCCGGCGTTGTCGCGGGGCCGCAGCTCACTTGCTTCCGCGCGTTCACCGACAACGACATCTGGCTGCGCGGATACAGCCTTGAGGATGCGGGGTCGTTCTACCTTTCCGGCCTCACCCAGCTCTCATACCACGCCCGGCCTGCGAAGATCGACGGCGACGTGCTCCGCTTCACGGTGGAGGTGACCGGCTCCAAATCGGCGGGCTTCACGCACGAGACCGAGTGGCAGTTCGCCGCCGACGGGGCCGTGGCGGTGAAGAACACCGTCACGCCGCACGGCACAATGCCCCGCGCACTGCCGCGCCTCGGTCTATCCTTCAAGCTCGACGGCGGTCTTGAGGCCATGCGCTACTACGGGCGCGGTCCGCGCGAGAACTACATCGACCGCAAGACGGCCTCGTTCATCGGCATCTACGATTCCACGGTCACGGACCAGTTCGAGGACTACGTGCGGCCGCAGGACAACGGCTACAAGTGCGATGTGCGCTGGGCGGCGTTCACCGGGCCTGACGGCAAGGGCGTGAAGTTCTCGGCGTCAGAGCCGCTCTACATGCAGGCGCTCCACTATGGCGCCGAGGATATGGAGTTCTCCCGCCACCGCAACCATCAGCAGAGGTTCCGTTCGCCTCTCGTGAAGCGTGACGAGGTGTGCCTCAATCTCGACCTGCGCCAGCTCGGCCTGGGCGGCGGTTCATGCGGGCCGCGGCCGATGGGCAAGTACATCTTCCCGGTGCAGAAGGAAGAGTGGACGCTCAAGATCGAGCCGTACGCGCGCTGAATGCTTCAGCCGAACGCATCAATGGTTTAATGAACTGAAAGGAACAGCAATGAAAGATCTAAAGGAAGCCTACAAGACCATCGAAGCGGACCACTTTGCTCCGCAGATGGAGATTTCGTTCATCAGCGGCGACAGGCGCGACACCCTGCACTACGAAAAGGTCACCTGGAACATTGGCGGCGAGGAGAAGGGTTTGCGCTACGGCGAGAACCCCGGCCAAGAGGCGGCGCTCTACCGTCTCGTGGCCGGCAATCTCGCGCTCGGCGACGTGGAGATGCTGCAGGCCGGCCGCTATCTCGCCTCTGTGCCGGAGCTCCTGCAGAGTGGCAAGCATCCGGGCAAGACGAACGTGACCGACACCGACAATGCCCTCAACATCCTGCGCTACCTCACGG
>CAMPAA010000037.1 GCA_946631345.1 uncultured Verrucomicrobiota bacterium | reverse complement strand
CATTCGAGGCCGGCGGCGTCAGACCGATCTCCGGCGCGCCCTTGATCAGACCCATCGCTTCGGCGAGCGAAAGTCCGCTCCCGTCCGGGTCGCTCCCCGCCGTGTCGGCCAGCTCCGCGTAGAACACCCCGTCCTTGTCCACGGGCACGCGCATCGTCCGCGCCCACAGCGCCTTCTGAGGAGCCTTCGAGTCGTAGAGACGGAACGTGAGTTCGAACGACCCCGCCGTCTGTTCTGCGCCGCCTTTGCGCCGCAGCACCCCGCGGTAGGTCAGCACCTGAGGCACCGCCGCAAAAACTGCAGAAGCAGCGAGCAATATTGAAAAAGCCAACAATGCTTTACCGTACGTCCTTGTGTTCATATCCGTTTTCCTTTCTTCCAAGTTTCTTTAGACAGGATTTACAGGATTGACAGGATTATCCTGGTCTATCAAATCCTGTAAATCATGTTAATCCTGTCTTATTCCACCTCCGCCGCCTTGATCGCGCGCTGCAGCACGAACACGCCCATCGACCGGATCGGCTCCTTGGCCGTCAGCCCGCTCACCGTCCACGTAACGAACCCGGCCGTCTTCTCCGTCGGGGTCCGCTCGAAGTTGACCGTCGCGTACGGGTCGTTGTTCTCGTGCCACGAGAACTCCATCCTGTTCGTTATGCTCCACAGCTCCGGCTTGACGACGTTAGCGTAGTTCGCAAGATCGTCCCCGCTCGGTGCCGCCCCCGAGTAGTCCGCCTTCTTGCCGTCGTGGTCCGGGTGCCATGCGTGCCGGAACGGATTGTCCGCCGCCCTCTCCGCGACCGTCCAGTCGAAGGCGAGGCTGTCGCCGAATGCCCCCGAGCTCTTCTCCACGACCGGGTTGTCGATGCTCATCATCACCGTCGAGAACCGCCGCGCGTTCGTCACCGTCGCCGGGACTGACTCCAGCTCGCGCCAAAGCCGAGGCGTTCTGTTGGTGTCCACTCCCACCGCAACGCGCTGGAGCAGCTTCACCGCGCCGTCCGCCGCGACGTGCATCATCACGTTCATCTTGAGCGTACCGCCCGCCTTGACAGGGATCCGGTTGGTGTCGTCAATCCGCGATACGGTCTCCATCTGGATGAACCCGCTCCAGAGCCCGACGGGGAATTCTACCGCCTCGGCGGATTCGGCCCCTTTCGCGACCGTGATCGGCACCCTTACGCGCATCTGGGTGCCCGAAAGGTCTTCTATCGCCAGCACCGCGCCGTAGGCGGCGTCCTGCGGCAGCTTCAGGCGGTCTATCGAGAACGTCTCCACAACGGACTTGCCGGGGGCAAGCACCACCTCCCAGGCCGACGCCTCGGTCACGTTCGTCCATGCGCTATCCACCATGATGTCCGTGCTCAGAAGCCGTCGCTTCATCCCAGACGGAAAGCTCTCGCCGGCCAGGGACGATTTCACGACCGAGAGGCGGAACGTACGCTCGGAGGAGCTGTCGTTCTTCACCTCCACGGACGCCTGCGACTCGTCAGCGCCAAACTCGACCCTGTCCGAGCCGACGAAGCCGATCACACCGCCCCAGCTGCCGGACCGCTCCGCCGATGCCCCGTAGGCTATGCCCGAAGATACCTTTGGCGCACCCATGAACGCCACGGCCTTGAACTCCGGAACTTCGTTCGTGCCGCTCACCTTGTAGATCGTCCCCTTTGAGCCATACGGCCCCTCGCTGAAGCATTTCGACGCGAGCACGCTGTCGGATGAGAGCATGAAGCCCACGAGATTGACGAAATCGCCCTTAGTAGTGTCTCGCCAGATCATCGCAGGCGCGCACGGCACGCCGGTGACCGGCACCGTGAGACTCGTTTTCGGGCCCCCGGCGACGTATATGAGGTAGCAGCGGCCGCCGACGAGGGCGCGAAGCGTAGACGCCGTGGAGTCCCCGCGCAGCCATGTCAGGTACGAGACAGGCTTCTGCAGTATCTCGGATCCGTCGTCCGCATACTGGCGCGTCGCCTCGTAGGCGGCGCTGTCGTATGCCATCACGGTCGTCACCGCGCCATATTCGTCGGCGGCGAACACCTTCTCGCACAACGTGTCGTCCGTCGTAGCCTCGTTGCCGTCGTCCGGCGTGACCTCGAGGTATACGGCGTTCCAGCCCGCATTGAGCTTAAGCGTCTGGTTCACGTGCGAGGCGGCAGCCGTTACGGTCGCCATCGCCAAACCAATCATCAGACTCTTCTTCATTTGATTCCTTCGCTTTTAAACTTCACACTTCCATCCACTAACGACCAACCGCTGACGACTACTTGGCCTCCAGCCAGAAGAAGCCCTGCGGCGCATCTATGGCGGGCGTCATGTAGATGGTGTTGGTGCCCATGTCTTCAAGGTCGGTCGAAGGCGCAACCAGAGTAAGCTCATCGCCGGACTCGCTCGTGCGGATCTTCTGCTGCATCCAATCAGGATTCGTGAGATCCGCCGTCGTCTTCACGCCGTACACATGCCCGCCGACGTATTCAAAGGAAATCGCCGCGGTCCCGCTCGCCCTCGATAGCGAGAACGCCGTGATCCTCAGTCGGTAGGAGGGATCGAAGGGATCAGTGCCGGCGAGGTATTCGGCGTAGTTGGACATCCCGTCGTTGTCGTAGTCGGCGAACGGATCGTACTCCTTCCCTTCGTAATCTTCATCGCCCTCCATCCACGCCTGGATCGCGTCGACGTACGCCTGCGCGACTTCGTTCGTCTTGCTGCCGTCCTGCGAAACGTAGCGCTTTACGTCCATCATCTTGAGCGTAAGGGTCTGGGATTCCCGCGCCCCGCCTACGGTGAACGGCTCCGTGGATATCTGGATTCCGCTCGACTCGACCATCACGCAGTTCAGCTGGTCGCCGGTGGCGCAGGTTGAATCAGTCGCAGTCTTCGACAGCGGAATCTGCAGGACGAAGTTGATGCCATCCTGCGTAGCGTCGATCACCTTCGACTCTGCAATGACCTGCCCCTCCGTGTTGACCGCGCGGATCGTGACGCCGCTGTCGGCTGGCAGTAGGATGTTCCGCCCGTTCTCGTCATAGCCCATCACGGCACCCTTTACGATGTGCGTTCCCACCGGGAAGTTCGCCGCCGCCCATGCCGGCCACGCCCCCAGCGCGATCAACGCGAAAGCAATGCGGCAAAATGCACTGATTCTCATGCCCGTCCTGCTACATGATGGTTCCATCATTCACTCCTTCTAAATAGGTTTCGCTTAACAACATATACAATAGCGCGAATTATACCATATTCCGCCCCCAAATGCCACAATGAAACTCACTGAAAAACGCAGAAAAACACGCGCACGAGCAAGCGCATCCTGCACCCGCAGGTCACATTCCGCCAAGCCCCTGCACTAAATGCATCTCAGGTGAGCTTAGTTTCAAGTTCACTTGGGCCATATTCTGAAGCCACCTGAATGTGTTTTCAAACTCACCTGAGTTTGAAACTTCTCTCACCTGTGTTCAGAAACAAACACAGGTGAGTTTCAATCATGTCTCAGGTGTGGTTGAAACTTTGCGAGGGGGAGGCCATATTTCGCCTTAAGCGAGTCCAATGTCCCGTCTGCGGACATGCGGGCGAGCACGCCGTTGACGAAAGCAAGAAGGTCCTCCTGCCCCTTCCGCATGAGAACGCCAATCTCGCCATGGGTGAACGGCGCATCCAAAAGCGGCGCAGCCAGACGCGGATCGCGCCGAACGTACCACGGCGCTTCCACTATCTCCGTTATCATCACATCGGCGCGTCCGGCGGCAACGAGCGAGGGGATTTCCTCGTTCCGGCCATGCACGGCAAGGTCCGCATGGGGAAGCTTCGCACGGGCGAACGCCTCGTTGAGACCGCCCGGGTTGACCATTACGCGCACATCCGGGCGGTCGAGGTCGGAGATGGAGCGGAACCGCCCCGCGTCCACGGCCCGGCACAGGATTGTCTTCCCGTTGGCGAGGTAGCCGATGGACATCGCCATCGTCTCCTTCCGCGCATCGGTGATCGTGATTCCCCCGATGGCAAGATCGAAAGCCGGCCTGTCGGCCTGAACGTCGGCGGCAAGGGTTGGCCACGAAGTCTTGACGAATTCCGCGCGTACGCCCAGTTCAGCCGCGATCCGTTCCGCGACATCGATGCCGAACCCCTCCCAGCGCCCCGTTTCCGGATCGTGCCACGTGAGCGGACGGTAGTCGCCCGTGCTGCCCACGAGCAGCCGCCCCCTCGCCTCGATGCGCGAAATGGCCGGGCGCGGCGCAGCCGCCCCTTCTTGCAGGTGATGCGCGGAAGCGCACCCGCCCGCCGCGAGAAGGAACGCGCCTGCCGCACGAACGATGGCGCAACGCATCCCGCGTACCAGGATATGCACTGTGCTCAGGCCCCGTCAGAAGACGGGGCGAATGGCGACCTTGCGGATTTCCTTCTCGTCGGTCCACACAATCTCGCCGGACCGGAGATCCTTGAGGATCATCGTGAACTTGTAGTAGTGGTCGGTGGCCCTGCCGGCATGGGTGACCATGTCCGTGAGCGATCCGGTGAGATACATCTCGGCGGCAGACTGCTGGCCGGGGCGGATGGCCTTCCGGCGATCCGTGAGGCCGAGCTGCGCCTGCTCATCCATGATGGCGATATCCGCGCCAGCCGTCGAACGATCGACGAACCTGAAGAGGCGCGACCTTATGAGGCGCGTGCGCACCGAATCGGTGATGCTCTTCATGTCAACGATCATCTGCGAACGGTTCTTCATCGGCTCAATGTCGAGGACGGGGCGCTTGCCGCCCGTAGCCTCAAGCACGCCAGCATCCGATATCAGCGACTCGGCCATCTTCTCGACGGTGCGCCGGTCATCCTGCGGCTCGATCCGGGAAGACATCGGCGCGCGGTCAAGCTCCGACTCGTACACGTGCGGCGCGGTTGCGCATCCTGCCGCCATGAGCAGAACTGCGCCGGCTACTGGAAATAGAACTGTTTTCATGTGTGTTCCTTCGGTTTGTTGTTGTGGCTGTGGTTGTTCGGTCAGCGGCGGCGATCCGCCGCGCGCGCCTCACGCAGGCGCAGGCGGGACGTAACGGCTGAC
This sequence comes from uncultured Verrucomicrobiota bacterium, assembly GCA_946631345.1. GTDB lineage: Bacteria > Verrucomicrobiota > Kiritimatiellia > RFP12 > UBA1067 > UBA1731. Next base: position 12,790 of record CAMPAA010000037.1, on the reverse strand, counting down.
GGATGGTTGGCTACGCCCGTCACCGTGACGGCGTCAAGCCCCTGGAGGATCAGCGGCCGGTACGTGCGCCCGTCGCCGTCTATCTCCATCCCCTCCGCGTTGAACCACGCGATGCGGTACTGCAGGTGCAGCTCGCGCTGGACGAGCGACGTGAGCTGGATGTTCACGCGGTTCAGCCCTGCCGGCACCTTGTCGTATGTGACCGCCGTGACCGCCACATTGTTGTGGAGGCGCGTGTTGCCCTCGTAGATCACCGAGCCGCCCGACTCGTGGTTCATTACGACCGACGTTCCCGCAGTGGTGCGGCATCCGGCGGCAAGCGCGCAGGCGAGCGCAGCGGCGAAAAGACTTGCAAGTTTCATCGTGTTCCCCTTTCCTGTGTTATTGCTGGATCGTCTGCGGCTGCGCCGCCGGCACCTGCACGGCGGGCGTCTGCACGGCGGGAGCCTGGATCACCGGCTGCACCGTTGCGTCGGCGTCGTTGGACTGCACGAACGTCGAGGACGACACGGAGGACGCGGACGCGCCAGGAGCCCACGTCACGTTCTTCCACGCCGACGAATCGAAGTTGATGCGGCAACCGCGGCGGAACGCCGCCTCTGCGTAGGCGAGCGCAACCTCGGCGCGCAGCGCCTCCTTGTTCTTGTAGTGCTCAAACCCCTCTGCGGAAAGCTCGAGCGCCACGTTGAACACTGCGCCGTCGGAGATGTTCACGGTGCCGACCCAGGGCGTCATCCACTGGCGGCTAACGCGCAGCTGGTGGAGGCCGGGGCGGGCGCGGAACGTTCCGCCGGATGAACCTACTGCTGCGCCATCCACCTCCACGGTGATGCCGCCAGCCACTACGCGCAGCTCGTCCTGGACAGGCTTCGAGGCGTCCACGGTCGTCGCCAACGGAGTGAAGATGTCGTCAAGCGTGGTCCTCACCGTGAACGACGCAAGCGCCGCAGATGCCGCCGTTGGAGCGCGCCAGCGGGGCCGCGCAGCCGCCAGTTCAGCGCCGGTATCCTGCACCCACATGTCGATGAGGTCGTCGTAGTGGCCCATCGGATCGTCTCCGTTGCCCTGAGGCACCGGCTGCTTGTTGGACCAGTTCTTGCCGTACACGCTGCCGCCGGTCGTGGCGTCCAGCACCTTGGTCGCCATGCGCAGCGTGTAGATGGTGACCGGGCGGTCGCCCGCTACGCGGTTCATCTGCGAGGCCCCGATGATGGAGGCCGTGAGGATGTAGTCGGCGTTGAGCATCTGCGCTACGCGGGTTACGCTGCCGCCGGTGAAGAGCCCGGCGATGAGGCCGGCGCGCTCCTCGGCGGTCGTGATCTTGTAGCGGTTGAACGCCGCGCCGATCTCGGCGGAGTCCATCACGACGAAATCCATGCCGGAGACCTCCGCCGCGAGGCGGTCGCGGATGCCGTCAACCTGGTCGTCCATACCCGCGGTCTTCGTGTGGTTCTTCACGAATATCGCCATCACGGGCGTCTTTGCCGGCGGCGGAGGCGGGGGCGGCGCCAGCACGGCGCGGCGCACGACATCCTCTTCGATCTTCACTACGTCAAGCCCGGGATTCGCCGCCGCCACGCGCGCCTTGAACGCGTCGAGCTCGGCGGACGCCTTGCGCGACTCCACCTCCGACACGGTCTGTATCCCGGCCGCCTGCCCGAACGCCGCCGCGCACAGCGCAGCGACACCAGCCAACACACAAGCTCTCATGTTCATATTGATGCTCCTTTCTGCTCCGCCGAGGATTTCAGAACCACACGTTGACGAACGGGAAGAACGGAACGTCCGAATACGATATGACGTTCACAAAGCCGATCTGCACGCCCTGCATCTTCGTTGCCGTGTTGATTATGCCGAACTGAAGGCCCTGCAGGTCGTACGAGCCGTTGTAGATGCCGACCTGCAGCGCATCGCCGGAGTCGATCCAGTTGACGAACCCGACCTGGAGGCCCTTGAAGTCGCCGCTGAAGTAGTTCACGCCGCCCGTGTGGAGGCCTACGCCATCGCCATAGGCCACGCTCACCACGTTGGCGAGCCAGCCGTTCGCGTGGTTGTGCGAAAGCCCGACGATGCCGAAGTCGAAGCCGTCGAAGTTGCAGCAAGTGCTGAACGGAATGTTCAGCCTAAGCCCGCCAACGTCGTAGTCCGAGCCCGGCGCCTGCACGGGCGTGCATATCCCGAGCATCACAGGCGTGAAGCCAACCCCTACCTGGCTGTCCTTCGCCAGCTGCTGGCTGGCCTTCGGCATGGCCTCCTGCGCGCCGGACGGCATAACGCCGGTGCCGGAGTTGTACACGGGCCTCACGCCCGGCTCAACCTGCCGCACGTTCGCAACAGCCGCCCAAGCGGACGCCGAGGCGATCAGCAGCGCTCCTGTCATCAGTCTTTTCATCTTGTCTGTCTCCGTTCTTTTGTTGTTGATAAAAGCCTTAGTACCCTATGGCTGAAGCAGCGACGTAGTCCGCGCCCAGCTCGGAGCGCCTTTCCCGCCAACGGTCAGCGTGGTCACGGTGGCGAACCCGCGCACGTCCGAGAACCACACCACCAGCGTGCCCGCGCCGGCCGCAGCCTGCGGAAGAGCCACCGCGCACGCCCTGCCGGTGAGCGCGTTGCGCAGCGTTATGCTCCCCTGCCCCTCCGGAAGCCGCAGCCGCGCAAGATGCACGTGCTCCGGCACCGTCTGCCACGCGCGCGTATCCGCCTCGCTGATCACGGTGCTTACGGTGTTGTAGGCGAGCACGCCGAGCATCAGCGCGAGGTTTGCGCCGGAATTGCTCCTGGTCATATGGTATGTCATCTGCTGCGCGGCGATCTTCACTGCCGCGCGCGTCACGTTGCGCGTAGCCACGCCAGGGATGCGGTCCTTGAGGTTGCGGTAGGCGAGCGCCTGCACGTTTACGGCCGGAACGCACGTCGCGGCGACAGCGCCGCCGACCTCAACGGCTATCTGGGCGGGCGCGTGCGGCGGTGAGGCGTACACCGGGAAATCCACGGACCACACCGTGCCGCCGAACGGCAGCGGTATCTTGATCGGCGACTGCATGTCGACAAGATCCTCCTCGTAGACGACCACGACATCCCTTCCCGCCCCCGGCGCGGGCCGCGTGAACGGCAGAACCGCCGGATTGATCCGGCCCGCCTCGCGGTATGCGATATCCGCGTTGCTCTGGTCGTCCTCCCTTGAGAAGAAAAGCCCCATGAGGTACCATGCAAGCGCATTCTCGTAGGAGGCGCGCACCGCGTCGGCGACAGGCGAGAGCTGCGCGGTGATCTTGTCGGCCGCGGTGCTCGCGTTCTGCGCGTTTTCGGCGTCCTCCTTCTTTCCGCCGTCGGTCGGCGCGGAAGCCGCCTCGGCAGCGTCCGGATGCCGCTCGTTCTCCTCCTTCAGCTGCTCCTGCACGGCGGTGGCGCGCCGCAGATACACGCGTGCGTTGTCCGGCTCTCCAAGCGCCAGCGCGTTGATAGCCTGGTACTGCAGGCCGAACAGCAGCTCGAACGCTGGCAGCTCGTATGGGATCGCGCGGTCGTCGCCGAGTGTGCCGGCGAGTATGTTGCCCGCGATCTGCCCTTTCTTGAGCACAGGGCCTTCGTTCGTCTCGTCGAACAGCTCCTCAAGCTGAGGCCCGAGCACCGCAGAGCTTCCGGCGAAATCACCCTGAAGCATCTTCAGCCGCCCAAGCTCAACATTGCCGAGCTTGCGGTTAACCGTGCTGGCGGCCATCTTCGCGGCCCGTTCGCGGGCGTAGTCGCCCGTGCCGAACATCACATCCTGCCGCGCCGCAAGCGCCTCCTGGTAGGAGGTGCGGCACCCGCAAAGCGCAGCCGCCAGCAGACCGACAGCGAAATATGGCAAAGCCTTTCTCATTTCGTGGCCGGTATTATACCATACTTTCACTTGATGGTGATGGGGACGTTCGCGCCGAGCGTGAGATCCATTCCCGACACTTCGCCGGACGCCACATCAAGCGTTCCCTTGAGGGACGTCTTCTTGCCGTCGGCGTTCGTGGTCGCGCGTTAGCGCCACACCTTCCACAAAACCTGGAATGGCTGAGGGCAGGGGCTTTTTAGACCATAGGAGCGCGCTTTTTAGACCATAAGAGGAACCATTTTAGACCATAGGCGGATTTATTTTAGACCAAGGGAGGAATCATTTTAGACCAAGGGCAAATGCGATGTGGGCCGGATGACGATGACGCCTTGCCCTTTTACATGGGTCATTTGGCTAAAAACCGCTCGAGCGCTTCAGGATAGTCCGTGCCGAAAAGGTCTGCCCCCAGCGCAGACAGGTTCCTGTATGTTTCGTTCCTCTGGCCTTCGCTCCACACGAGAATCACAGGCTTCTTCCCCGCCGCCCGTATGCGCGCAAGCTCCGCCTTGATGAACGGCGCGCGCGGGCAGAACAAGGTAGGGTCCGAAGGGTGCGCATACACGATAAGCTCCACGAGATCCAGCCCTCTGTAGCCGTTGGCGGCAACTGCGTCAAGGCCTTTCTTCATGAACGCCTCCCGCCTCTCGATGTCGGCCCTGTCGCTGAAGTCGAGGGGTTTCCAGGTGCCGCCGTAGAACCACATGACGCTCGGGGCGTCCGGCACATAGCGCAGCCAGTCCTGGATGTGCGGATACGAACCGCAGCAGAAGTATATCTGCCGCTCCACTCCGTAGCGCGCGGCAAGGGCATGCAGGGTTGCGTTCGGGATGGACTTGTAGTCGAGCGCGATGCGCCGGTCGGGATGGCCCGCCATCCGTTCGAAGATATCAACCAGTGCGGGCGGATGCGTCCCGCGCCAGCGCTCCCCCTTCCGCTCTCCGATGTCGATCGCACGTATCTCGTCCCACGTCATCTCGGAAACCGGGCGTTTTCTGTACGACGCATCGTGGAACACGTAGCATACGCCGTCCTTGGAAATGCGCCCGTCCACCTCCGGGATGAACCCCGCGCGCCAGCACCGTTCGATTGCCGCCATTGAGTTCTCCGGCCATTCAAGGCCCCATCCGCGGTGGATCACGTGTTCGGTCGCCGTGGCAGAAGCCTTCACGAGCGCATCTACAGCGCGCCCGACCGAAAGCCGCCATGCGTCCACCTCGGGCTGGCTGGCGCGCTGCATTATCCCTTCGCGGGCGGCAAGCAGCGCCTCGTATTCAGGGTAGCGCCCCTTGCCGGCGCGCGCAAGCTCCCTCTCAAGGCGGTCCATGTATGCCACGTCCTCAAGCCCTTCGCGCACCGCCTCGAGACAGCGCGACGGCACCGAGCGTTTGTCGAGGCCGCGCCATGCGATGCCGTCATCGTAGCCGTCGCGCGAATCCCATCCATCCCCGCCCTTCGGCGATACGGACGTCCAGAACGCGAAGCCGTCCAGCCCCAGCATCCTTGCAGACCACGGATACAGCCGATAGTACCTGAGGGTATCCTTGTTGTGCATGAACATCTGGCAGTTGTAGGTCCACACGCTGCATCCCTTGGACTTGAGGTGGTTGATGACTGGCGGCCCGTTCACCTTGTCCCTGCAACGCCCGTTGATTACCCACCACAGCTTGAAGAACTCGTCGAGGCCGCCTGCCTTGATGTCCTCCAGCGTGGCGCCTGTCGGCGGCGGCGTTGAGAGGTATGTGGCGGCGAATACGAGGTTGGTGTTCCAGTCGCGAATCACATTTCTCTGGGCGGCGTGCTTTGGTATGTCCGCCTTGGTGAACTCGTCCCGCAGCATTCCATGGAACACGAAATCGTCGTAGGAGAAGCCCATGTCAAGGAAACGGCTGGATACGGTCTTGTACCAGTCGAGACTGAACGGGGTGCTCCATCCGATCACGAATCTCATGCCGAGCTCGCGCGCGCGCCGCAGGAAGTCCTGGTTTCCGCAGAGAGCCACCTCACGCTCGAAATCGTGGTCTGGGCTGGCCTTTCCGGTGCCTTTGCCGGGGCTCGTGTAGTATCCGGCATCGTCATACATGCCGTAGCGGAAGCGGAAAAGCTGCGTCCAGCCATGCGTCACATGGTAGTCGTGCATCAGCTCAAGCCAGTCCACCTCGTTCTGCCGGTAGGCGAACGGCCCCCAGAAAAAGCTCTTGATGGGCCAGTCGCGCGTCTCGGGCAGGTCGAAGCTCCACACGTCGGCGCGCATTGCTATCGACCGGTCCTCGACATCCTGGGAATGCGCGCACTTGATGTGGAGCTTCGTCTGATACGTTCCGGGTTTCACGCCTCGGGAGTTGAACACCACCCACACGCGCGTCGCCTCGCCCGGCGAGACGGGAACGATGTTGCCTGGCGCGCGCACGAGAGGGTAGGTCCACGTCTCGTTGTCGATGCTCACGAACGGCTCGTAGTATATCTCAAAGGCGTCCGGCGAAAGGAAGCGCCGCCCCGCCCCCGCCTTGACGCCTTCCGGCACGATGCGCAGGTCGATGCGGTTCCCGCAGAGAAGGCCCGTAAGGCAGAGGCACACGGCCTCGCGCTCGTTTCCTGCCTGTTCGAACATTATGGGCTTCGGCATCGTCCGTGCGCTCTCCGGCGGCATTTCGCCTGTGCTGCCGCGATCCCAGAGGTTCCCCTGCCACACGGCGTAAGCATACCGCGACGCGTATTTCTCGAACCCTGCCGCCATTGACGGATCGAATCCGCGCTTGAGGTGCCGCTCCATCTGGCGCACTCCGGCAAGGGCCTCCTGCACGAGCGGATGCTTCGATCCGGCCAACGGCGCGGTCGCGCCGCTTATCGCGGAAAACCTCTTGAGGAACGCATCCTTGAGCGCCGCCGTGCGCCGGGCCACGGTCTGCTCGCGGAATGCGCTCTCCTCCGCAAGCGCCGCGGAGTCTGCCTTGTCCGGCGGAAGGAACGCAAGCTTCGCGAACCGTCCGATCTGGCAATGCCCGCCGGAGAGGAGCACCGGCGATTGCCCTACCGCCTTCAGGCTGTGTTCCGTGCGGCACACACGCACCGCAACGCCTTCGCCGGATATGGGCCGATCCATGGGAATGCCGGCGAAAGGCATCTTCATCTCGAACGTCCACCGGTCGGGGTAGCGGCTGGCCTTTACCTCCATGCCGCGAGTCCAGTACGCCCGGTTCCCGTTGCGGATGTCGGCCACGGTGCCAAGCGGATTCACCACATACTGGTACAGGTCGTTCCCCCTGTCGGTCTTGAGCAGCATGAACAGCTCCACGTTGTCGTCGTCCCAGACCGGCATGTCGCGCTGATCCCACTTGAACACGGCCTTCGACATGTCCTGCCAAAGCGTAGCCGCCACGTATATCGCGGTTTTCGAGTACAGGAAACGGATGTCGGTCTTGAGTTGGGCAGGCCACGCCGCTCCTTTGCGCGCAACTCCGGGGATGGGCTTCGCCTTGCGCCATATCGGCTTCGACACATCGCCGTCCACGGCGAAGTCTTCTGTGCGCGCCGCCTCGAACACGACATCGGTATCGACCGTTCCGGACGACATGTCCATCGCGGATTCCGCCGGCGCGAACACATCGCCGTTTGCGAGCACCGGCACATAGCGGCTGCGCACGCCTTCAGCGGACGCCGCAATGGCGAAACACAGGGAAACGATGCAGGCGCCGAAACGGCACATGCGATGAATGACGTCCTTCATTTGCATCTGCCTATTCCACCGTCATCGTCAGGCGATAGCCCATGTCGTCGTTCCGCCAGTCGGCGACGCTCACCTTGGACTGGAACAACCAGACGGACGGACTGGAGCCGAAGTACCACGACCCGCCGTAGATTGCCCGGATGTTCTGTTCGCTCGCTTCCGACGCGGCGCATCCCTTGGGATCGACCACCGGATTGTCGGCGGTCGTTCCCAGCGTTGAGTCGCCGGACTTCGTCTTGTAGTAGGCGCTCCAGTTGCCATTGTACTTGGGCGTGGCCGAAATCTCCCACACGTTGCCCAGCATATCGTAGAGCCCGTAGCCGTTCGGCAGATAGGAGCCGACGACGGCCGTACCGGAGGCGCCGTCCGCATCATGTGTGGTTTCTTTGACCTCTATTTCCACATTGCCCTTGTAGCGGGCGATGTCGTTCAAGGCAGCCTGCGCGCCATCGACATAGTATTGGTAAATCTCCCTTCCGAGCGGCGAACCGCCGAGCGCGGCATACTGCAGCTGGGCGAGGGTGGGGAGATTGAGCGGAAGCCCCGTCTTTGCGCGCAGCTTGCCGAGCGGCGAATCGGCGGAAATCAGGTTGGGATTTGCGCTGGTATCCTCCCATGTGCCGGTCATCGTGTTGAACGTCAACTGCTCCACCGGACGGGAATCGCGGCAATCCACGTTGTTGAAGTACGAAGGCCATGTTCCGGCGATGAGGTTGTACTGCTTCTGCGTAAGCTCGAACACGCCGATGTAGTAGTCCTTGGTGAGCTTCGCGTAGAACGCGTCGCCGTTGTAGTTCGCGGTCCTGAAGTACATCACGCAGAAGGCCGTCTTCGGCGCGGTGATGCGGCGAAGCCACAACTCTGTCGTCTGGCAGGGTTCATTCGTTGCGCCCCGCACGTGTTCAGGCCCGATGGAGGTGTAGCGCACGGGATACTTCGCGGCGGAAGTCCCGCCGGAGAGGTCGATCACCATGTAGAGCGGCTTGTCGGCCTCTGCCACCGGCACCACGCTCACGGCAAAGTGCATGTCCTCGGCGCGAACGCCGGGATAGTCTGCGCCGAAATCCCATGTCACGCGGTTCTCGCCGGCCATCACGGTGGGATCCGTCGTGAGCGTCTTGGCGGCGAAGTGCTTTGTGCCGTCCGCGCACTTCGCCTCAAGCTCCACGCGATACGCCTCCCCGGCGGGCGCGGATAGGCTGAAGTCGACGTCCACAAGGTTGTTCCACGGCCAACGCTGCTTCGCGGTGACCGAGCTGATTTCCACTGCGCCGGCTGCAAATGCGCCGAGCACTAACGCCAATGCGATGGGTTTCTTCATTTTGTGTCCCTTCTGTTTTGTTTTCGCCGGCAAGTCACCGGAGTCTTATACAAGTTCCCCACTTCTCGTCGAAGCGGTAGGTTGACGTAAGCGGCTCGCCAACGAGGTTGCCGCCGACATCGAAGAATCTGCAGAGCAGCGTCACCGTTCCGCCGCCTGACGCGATGCGATGCAGCACGCTCCCGGTCGCAGGCGCCGCAACCTCCAACAGCGTGTTGGTCGCACTCGTGACCAGGCGGCCCTTGCTGTATCGGTCGAGGACCGACGCCACCTCAACGCGCACCGGCGTTCCGCCTGCCGCCCATTCCGACGAGTACGCCAGCGGTGCCGATCCGCCGGTTTCGGCCACCAGCTGCATAGAGTTGGCCCGCGAATCCACCGTCACCTCTCCTGACTGCGCCGCCGGATACGCCACCGCCATGTCCGCAACGAGCGGATCGCCGAGCGCGGTGCCGTCGGCGGCATATGCCGCATGGACAAGCCTGAACCGGCGGCTCTCCCCTTCCTGCGGCGCAATGGGCACCGACCCTTCAGCACCTGCCTCGCACCGGCTGACCACGCTCGTGACCGCGCTGGCGGTATCGGCATCCACGACCTTGCTTACAACCACGTATGCCGCATCCCCGGCGGATTCATCAACGTACCGCACGGCGTAGCTCGCGGATGCATCGGGCTTGGCAATGCGCACTGCCGAATCGCGGGTGTCGACGAATGTAGGCGACTCCGCCCATACCAGCGCGGACTGCTCCGCGACGGCTGCTGCCGACAGCGCCGCCGCAACCGCAGCAACCGCAGCTCTGCGCAAACAAATGTGACAATCCAACATTCGACACTCCTCCTTAAAAGGAAAAACGCCGCGAATGATATCACATTCATTTTTTTTTTCAAGCCTATTTTCACCTGAAACCGCTCCGGCGCGTTGCCCCCAACGCGCCGCACGGGCGCGAATCTGGCGGATCGGGGCTGGCAGCGTCAGTGGCCGGACTCGAAGTGGGCGTCCTCAACGATGCACTTCGCAGGGCACTTGCCGACAAGCGCGGCGTCGGTCGGGAAATTGTCGTAGTTCACCTTTGCGAGGAATCCGTCGAAGGTGAAGTGCCCCGCCTCCTTGCCGCCCGAATTCTTCTCGCACAGATGGCAGCCCATGCACCCCACCTTGCACACCTTGCGCACCTCAGGCCCGCGCAGCGGATTGTTGCAGAGCACGTGCAGGGTGGCCTTGGCCGGCACCAGCTCGATGATCTTGCGCGGGCACACGTTCACGCACTTCCCGCAGCCGATGCAAAGGCGCTTGTCCACCTTCGCCAGGCCGTCGGACACCATGATTGCGTGCTTCGGGCAGACGTTCGCGCACGCGCCGTAGCCGAGGCATCCGAACCTGCACCCCTTGTCGCCGCCGGCCACCGCCGCCGCCGCCGAACAGTCGGCTATGCCGTTGTAGTCGCCCACGCGGATTGCGTTCGAGCGTGTTCCGCAGCAGTGCACCACCGCCACGCGCCGCTCCGTAGCCGTCGCCTCCACCCCAAGTATCTTCGCCACCGCCGCCGCGCACGCCTCGCCGCCGGCCGCGCACGCCCCGTTCGCCGCAGTGCCGGCCACCAGCGCGCGCGCGTAGCCGTCGCACCCAGGGAACCCGCAGCCGCCGCAGTTCGCGCCCGGCAGCGCCGCAGTGACGAGCCCGATGCGGGGATCCTCCTGTACGGCAAGATACCTGTCGGCCACGCCGAGCGCAAGCGCCGCCACTGCGCCGACCGCGGCGACAACCCCTATCGCAATCCAAATGGCTACCATCTCAAACGCCCTCCTTTAACGTCCCGCCAAATCAGTATGGGGTCTTCACGAGACCGCTGAAGCCCATGAACGCCAGGCTGAGCAGCCCGGCCGTCACAAGCGCCAGCGCCACGCCACGGAAGCAGCGGGGCGGGTTGGCGTGCGCCAGCTTCTCGCGGATGCCGGAGAAGATCACCAGCGCGAAGCCGAAGCCGAGCGCCGCCGCGAACGCGAAGAGCACGCTTTCGAGGAACGGGGTGCCGTTCTTCAGGTTGAGCTCGGCCACGCCCAGCACGGCGCAGTTAGTGGTGATCAGCGGCAGGAATATGCCGAGCGCCGCATGGAGCGGCGGCAGGAACCTCTTCATCGCAATGTCGATGAACTGCACGAGCGCGGCTATCACGAGGATGAACACGAGCGTGTGGATGTACCCGAGGCCGAACGGCTGGAGCAGGTAGCGGTCCAGAAGCCACGTGACGGCGGCGGCGATGGTCATCACGAACACGACCGCCCCGGACATGCCCACCGCCGTCTCCGTCTTCTTGGATACGCCAAGAAACGGGCAACACCCCAAAAAGCGGCTCAGCACGAAATTGTTTACGAGCACCGCACCGATAATGATGACTATGTAGCGCATATGGCTCTGAATTATACCACAAATCTCCGTTCGGGGAGCGCCGTCCCCAAAAACGCTGCCGCGTTGGCGTCGAGCTGCGTCTCGGTGAGGCCGGTCAGCGCGGCGGTCTTGGCGAACACCGCCGCAAGCGTCTCGTCGCGCGACTGCACATCGGCTGAATCGTCGTCCGTCTCCACCAGTATCCTGTCGAGTGGCAGCTTTCGCACAAGCTCCCGGTAGTTCACGGCATGGTCGTTGAGCACCGCCCTGCCCACGCTTACGAACCCGTTCAGCGCGAATATCTCAGGCAGAAGGCCGTCGCTCCGCGAAAAGCCGTGGAACAGGAACGCCGGCACCGCCGCCGCGAACGGCCTGACGGCCTTCACCACCTCGCCCCAGCATTTCGCGCCGTGCAGCACTACAGGACGACGCAATTGCGCCGCAACCTCAAGCTGCGCCGTGAAGAGTTCGCGCTGCGCCGCAGGCACCGCCTTGGTCCAGAGCCGGTCCAGGCCGATCTCGCCCACGCCGAGCTCGCCATCGGCCTCCAGCGCCGTGCGGAGCGCGGCGGCGGTTTCGCGCGCCCGCACCTCCTCCGCACGCCACGGATGCACGCCGCAGAACCTCCTCTCCACGCCATTCATGGAAAGCAGCGTCTCGCCGCCGCAGTGATAGTGGGCGTTGGTCATGAGAATGACATCTCGAACCTTTCCCTGAAGTCGAGGAAGATGCGCGCGTCGGGCGCGACGTCCTCCAGCACGGCCAGCGGCGTCTCGCCGCCGTCACGCCGCACCGTCACCGTGTAGGAATGGCGCCGCAGCTCCGCAGGGATGCGGTCCCACGCATCCTCCACGCGCACGGTCAGCGTTATCGGCCGCACGCTCTCGCCGGCGACCTCGAAACTGCCGTCCTCGCCGGTGCGCATCACGATGCGGTACTCGCCCGGCTCCTCGCGTATGGCGATGTCGCTACTCATCCTTGAACAGCGTCTCCACATAGCGCTTGACCAGCAGGTCGAGTTTCCGCGCGGAGAGCCTCGTGCGCGACAGCACGCGGTTGTTGCGGCAGTTCACCAGGATCACCGACATCGCTATCTCGTCGCGGTCGCCGATCCCCGAGAACCCGGCGTCGGCGTAGTGCCAGTCGTCCACGGAAACGTGCATCGCCACGTCGCATCCGTTCGTGTCCGTCGAGTGGGAAACTCCCAGCCCGTCGAACGCATTGCCGAACGCGTTCTGCACCTGCCGCCTGTTCCGCGCATGGAGAGCGTAGCCGTTGCCCTTCACCGGATCCGCGAAATAGACCTTCGTCGTGCGCGGCAGCTTGTCGCGCAGCTTTGGTATCCCCTCCTCGATCGAACCGGCCATCCACCCGCTGATGGCTGCGCACCCGGCAAGCAGCGGCAGCAGCGCCGCCGCGAATCTCATGCGAATTCCCTGCATACGATTCTGTCGGCAAACGGCTGTTTGACGCCTCCTCTCTCCTGTGTGG
>CAMPAA010000036.1 GCA_946631345.1 uncultured Verrucomicrobiota bacterium | reverse complement strand
ATGTCCGGCACAAGCAGCACGCGCTCGCCTATTCCCGGAACGGCGGAGCCGTCCATGACCCTGACCGTGACCTTTACGCCGCGCTCCGCCGTGATGCAGTGCACGAGCGTCTCGCTGCCGAGCGGCTCCACGAGATCAACGGCCGCGCGCAGCCCCTTCGCCGGCGTTTCGCCGCCCGGCGAGGCATCCGGGAGGATTGCGATGTGCTCCGGGCGCACGCCGACCGTGCGGCCGAGGTCCAGCATCCCCGGCGGGAAGAGGTTCATTGGCGGAGTGCCGATGAACGAGGCCACGAAGGTGTTGGCCGGATGCGCATACACCTCCATGGGTGGCGCGGCCTGCTGTATGCGCCCGCCGGCCATAACCACGATGCGCGTGCCCATCGTCATCGCCTCCGTCTGATCGTGGGTCACGTATATCATCGTGGTGCCAAGCCTCCTGTGCAGACGGATGATCTCCGCGCGCATCTCCACGCGCATCTTCGCGTCGAGGTTGGAGAGCGGCTCGTCGAAGAGGAACACGCTCGGGTCGCGCACGATGGCGCGGCCGAGGGCCACCCGCTGCCGCTGCCCGCCGGAGAGCGCCTTTGGCAGCCGGTCAAGGTATGGCGCAAGCCCGAGTGTGGCCGCCGCCGCCGCCGTGCGGCGCGCGATCTCGTCCTTCGCCACGTGGCGCAGCTTGAGCGCGAACGACAGGTTCTCGCGCACGGTCATGTGCGGGTAGAGCGCGTAGTTCTGGAACACCATCGCGATGTCGCGGTCCTTCGGCGGCAGGGTGGTGATGTCGCGCCCGCCTATGCTGATGGTGCCGGAGGACGGAAGCTCCAGCCCGGCCACCATGCGCAGGGTGGTCGATTTCCCGCAGCCGGACGGCCCCACCAGCACGAGGAACTCGCCGTCAGCCACCTCGAGCGAAAACCGGTCCACGGCGGGCGCATCGCCGCGCGCATACACCTTGCAGACCCTATCGAACACAACAGTTGCCATAAACAGGTCGGCATTTTATCACAAATCGCCCGCTTTGTGGCGGCATTCTTTGACCGCCGCCCTCTGAAAAGTTTGCCCATTATTGACGCACCTTTGTGCGAGCGGCCATGCTGCGGGCGGCGAAACGGTCAAGCCCATCTTGACTGGCATCTGGAAAGCTCGTCTTCGGGATGGGCCGCGTGCCACGCGATTAAGTCTTCGGGGCTTGGGCAAACCTTTTTGCGCCATCGGGCATCTTATATAATACACGACATGGAGATATGGGAGGAGATTGCCGCCGACGCAGATGCCGGGGCGGAAAGGCTGGTCGCCGAGTTCGGCGACCGGCTGTTCACGGCGGCATGCGGGATGGTGCAGTGCGAGGCGGAGGCCGAAGACCTCGTCCTGCGCACCTTCGAGCGCACCATCTCCAAGATCGGCCAGTACGACGGCCGCTGCCAGTTCTTCTCGTGGCTCTACTCCATACTCCTGAACTTCCGCCGCATGGATCTCCGCCGCAAGGGCGCGAACGCCCTCGTGTTCGACGGCGAAATCCCGGAAACGGAGGACCCCGCCCCGAATCCTGCCGAAGCGCTTTCGCTGAGAAACGACGCCGCAGCCGTCCGGGCGGCGATTGCGCGCCTCCCAGAGACGCTGCGCGCCGTCATCGTGCTGCACTACTTCGAGGACTTCAGCCTTGCCGAGATCGCAGAGCTGACCGACGCCCCAATAGGCACCGTGAAGTTCCGCCTGCACCACGCGCGCAATACGCTTGCGGCAGCGCTATCGCAAACCTTTCACGACAAGACCGCATCCAACTGAATGCAGAGAGACAGAACCGTGGATAGAGCACATGACACACCAACCGATGCCTTCGGCGGCATGATCGCGGCGGCCCTTCACGACAGGGCGGCGGCGAAGCGCCTTCCGCCGGACTTCACGTCAAGGCTGCTGGCGAAGATGCGGCGCGTTGATGGGGGGCGAGGCCCCGAAACGCGTCCCTGCCGGTTGCACGCAGGCTCTTTCCCGCGAAAGGCCGCCGCCATCGCGGCGCTGCTCGGGCTCGGCGCACTCGCGGCCACGGTCGCGTTCCGCATGTCCGGCATGTTAGAACCGCTTCAAACCGAAACAGCAGATGCACAGAAGGGAGAGACAAACATGATCATGGCAAGGAAGGTTGCCGCGCTGGCTGGAGCTGCCGTGCTGACGGTGTCAGCGCCGGCGGCGAAGCTCTCGAGCGAGCCGACCTTCATATTCCTCAGGCCTGAGACCAGCTCGTTCTGGAACACGGCCACGAACAGCACGATGACGCTGCCCATCGACTATCCGGCAGGCGCGACGAAGGCGACGCTCACGGTGAACGGGGTCGATTACAGGAAGACGTATCCCGACCTCACGGCAAGCTCGATAGAGATCGACCTCCCTGCGCCCGATTCGCCGAAGACCGAGAACGTGTACGAGCTTTCGCTCACGTTCGACGACGGCACCGTGCGCACCGCGAAGCTGGGCCTGATACAGGGCCTCGACTCCGGCGCGAAAGGCTCCACCAGATGTCTCGCCCCCGCGAGCGGGAAGGTGTGGAACACGGCGAAGTACCGCGCAGTCCTTCCGGTTCCATACGGCACGGAATCATTCTCCGTGAAGCTCAACGATGGCGAATGGCGCGATGTCGATCCCGGTCTAAACGGCGCGCAGGGCTGGTATGCGCTCAGCCCCATAACGAAAGGCGACAGCATCTCCCTCTCGTATCTTGCGGACGGCGTTTCGCATTTCGCCTCCCTCATCGGCGGCGGCGACGGATTCTTCGTGATAGTGAAGTAGTCGTTAGTGGTTAGTCGTTAGTCTTAAAAAGGAAAAGAAAATGAAAGCAACAGCAATTCTCGCAGCGGTTCTCGCGACGGCTACGGTGGACGCCGCCGTCATCAAGCAGGTGATCGTGCGTCAGCAGTGGCCGTGGTCCACCGACGTGAAGGTGGAGTACAAGCTTGCGGAGGTGACGGCACCAGTCGATATCTCCGTAAGGGCGTTCAACGGCAATGCAGAGCTTCCCCTTCCGGCATCGGCCATGAAAGGCGATCTCTACGGGGTCTCGGAATCCGGCATCGGCCAGTTCGTGATCGACCCCGTTAAGGCTTTCGGCAACACGAAGGTCGCCATCGCCGACTTCCGCGTGGAGCTGGAGGTGACGGAATCGGCGGCAAACATCAACGAGGTGCTGTACAAGATATTCGACCTCACAAGCGGCGAATGCACCGACGTCACCCGCTCAGAACTCCTCAACGGCAAGTATGGTGCGGTCGAGACGGACTTCGCAAATATCGGCAACGGCTTCAACACGCCGCTCTCCGATGTAATCATATGGACTGGAGTCACGAACTACCCTGGTACCAAGACTACGAAACTCGTCATGCGCAAGATTCCAGCGGCCAGCCGCGAATGGATGATTGGTGCGCCTGACGACGAAGCGTCGTACAACTACAAAAACGACCGAGAGAAGCAGCACAAGGTTGTGCTGACAGAAGACTTCTTCATAGGCGTGTTCGAATTCACCCAGGGACAATGGAAGACCATTGGAAAGACCCTGTACGACACGCAAAACCCCAGCGAATTTAGCGGCGCAGAAGATTCCGACTTTAGACCTGTAGACAGTGTGTCCTACGGCTGCCATTTGCGCGGCTGGCCAGACCTCGCGGGGCAGAAAACGGGGGAGAAGGTGAACTGGCCCACCAACAGCTACATGCATGATATCGTCTCGTCGCGCTGGCTCAGCGCGCTGCGCTCGAAACTCAAGGGCGTACCGTTTGATCTCCCGACCGAGGCGCAATGGGAGTTTGCCTGCCGAGCCGGCACTACGACTGCGCTGTACAGCGGCAAGAACGTTTCCATATACAGCAGCAGCACGCCATGTCCAAACGTTGAAGAGCTTGCCTGGACGCGCTATGCGGATGTTTCCACACTGCCGGGTGGAACTAATCAGTCGCATCCGGTCGGCCTCAAGAAACCCAATGCCTTTGGACTGTACGACATGCTTGGCAACATATCCGAGTGGTGTCTCAACTACTATTCGGATGACATATCCACAGGCGGCGATGAGCCTTACGAGAACCCATGCGGCCCTGGAAGCGCTTCCGGATCCGGAGTTCCGAACGGTTCTCGCGTCATACGGGGTAGCGACTGGTCATCCACCCAATACTATACCCGCTCGGCCTACCGCAACAATCACCGCCAATACGAAAGCGTACCTATCTCCAACGGGAACGTGCTCGGCTTCAGGGTTGTATGCCCCGCCGCATCGGACTGGGTCAAATAAACCTCGGATATGACTGAAATCGTTCGAACTGCGGGCGCTTTGTGCCTTGCGGCAATAATGGTGTCGTCTTTCGCTGCGGAGCGGCAAGGTGAAAACACGCCACGTGCGGGGTGGAGCCTCACCGAAGAGGCGCAACAACTCCTTGCTGTCTGGCAAGGCGAAGGCCATGCATACAGGCCGCGAAGCGCGAAGATGGGCTTTTTCTCTCGCGCGCAGCTGAAATACGGGGCAGAAAGGGACGATTTCCTCCACAACTGGTATGATCGGCCGCTTCATCAGAATACGTCGTGGCAGGAATGCGGGTCGCGCGGCGAGTTTCTGAACGCCGCAGCATGGACCGCAACTGCCAAGACGCTACACATGGGACTGATGGACGGACTTGCGGTATGCCCCACGCAGTCGAACAGAGGCCATGCGCTCGAAAGAAGCACCCAAGTTGGCGGTGAAATGACCATCCTCCTCGAGTTGCCGTATGCAGCCTATTCGGCAGCCCCCGCCTTGTACATGCGTACAGCAGAACAGGCCCTTGCGATGCCAAACAGCTACAGGATAGATGGCCGCCCTGTACTCACGCGTTATCCCATAGCAAATGACGCAATGATCGAACAGGCAGGCAGGTTTCGCCACGATCTCGCCGAGAGATTCGGCAAAGACAAGTTCATAGTCATGTATTACATGAGTTTGTTTTCTGGCGCTACGCTATCGAAACCGCTTGATGTATCAGCCCTTCTTGATGTGCGAGAACGTCTACGCAAGGCACTGCGCACGATGGACGGAATATTCATCGACGGTTGGGAGTCGTTCTGGCCGAGAAGGTACAACGCAGAGTTCGAACGGGAAGTGGTCGTTCCTTTGCTTCACTCCGTTATGAGCGAGCCAGAATTTGCCGGTCGCAAGTACCTTGGAACGTCCCTGTATCAAGGGCATGTCAACTGTTACCGGTGGGGATATTCACTCGATCCCAACGGCACGCAGATGCTTGCCGACCGCCTTGGAGTCCTCCGTGACATGCGCCCCGACTTCTTCATAGCGTGCGAGTGGGACGAACAGAACGAAAACACCCATTTCCGTCCGACGCTATCAAGCGGCCATGTGAACATGCGCCTTATGCGCGCGTTTAGCGACAAACTCGCCGGTCGCCCTCCAAGTCTCTTCCCCGGCGACCGCACTGATATGCCGAATCTGGTTCTCTCATACCGCAAGTCGCTTATAGCCGGAGAGCCAGTAGAGGTAGAGGTGCGGAACATACCGGACGGCACTTACAAAGGCAAGTCGTTCGCCGTGTCTTTTCGCTGGGTGGACGGTTCCGGCGCAGTGCTCCGCGAATTTCCGCCACAGAAACTTTCCGCTGACGATTGCGGGGCGGTGCGGTTTGTGTCGCCAGCCCGCCTGATGGCTGGGGCAATGGCGGCGTTACCGGAACTTTGCGTCAAGTGTGAATGCGGCGAATGGCGGTTTTCGGAAGGGCTTTGGCCGATTGACATCGCTGCTCTGCGCACTGTCGATTTCACATGGGTGCGACAGCCTTTGAGGGAAATAAACTTCAATACACGCGGCACACTTGCCTGCCGCGCGGACAGCGAGCCGGGGACATTCCTCTTCACCGGCAACGTCGAGTCTCCCGTTCCGCTGAAGAGCGTGGAAGTCCTTGAGGGTGCGGACACCATTTTTATGGCGGATTCACCGCTCGTTCGGAAGACGCATGCCGAAACTTTCGTTGTGGACATACAGGGTTTTGCATGTTCGGAACGTAAATACAAGATGAATGGCGAAGTCAGAGTCTCCGGTGCGCCAAGTGCGAAACTTGCCGCTGTAGGACGTGGCGTTTCCGTCGAAGGTACCTCATTCAGGTTTGCGAACTCAGCCTTGCGAAACTGGCCCGTGAAGCTGACCGTTTCCATGCCGCGGGAAGAAGTGGAAGAGGGAGTTGTGGAAGTCGACCTTCAGCCTGTGTTTACAGGAAGAATAAAGCTTGCCGATGTCGCAAAGAAAGATGTAGTGGGCATTTCTGGTCCGGGAGGAGGCAATCTTACAGTGAAACGGTTCCTTTCGCAGGAACGAATCCCGCCCCCGCTCGGAGTAAAGTCTACGCGTTTCGTCTTCAGGCGGCGGCCCGCCGGATCAAACCTCGTCGTGAGGCTCCAGACTGTAGATGCAGACAATCATATCTGGCGGTCTCGGCCATATGTATTCTATTCCTGCGCCGCAGGGGAAAAAGTGGCCTACGATGTGTTCGAACGCGATGAAGGCAAGGTGCACCGCGTTGTTCTCGACAAGTCATTGGTCCCGACTGTTTCGTATTCTTTCGAGCCGCTGCGCGGCAGCGTAATCGCTGCAGACGGAGCTGGACGCGAATATTGGGGCATACTTGGCGGAACTGTTCCGCAGGTGACAGGATATGGTAGGGGCGAATCTAATTACGGCAATATCATAACACGATACATGACAGAGGGTCTGCCGTCATGGTACGACTCAGCTCCTGTTCGCGTATATGAGACTGATGGTTCCTGGGCATTGCATTTCGCAAACTGCCAATGCGCTAGTCTGCCTCAGCAGTTGTTGCCGCCGTTTGCCGCCTGGGAACTTTTGATCGATGTGTGGCCAGAAGATTTCTCCTCGCCACAGGCGATTGTTGGATGCGGCGCTGCCGGGTTTGAACTTTCACTCATTGGTGCGACCCCACAGGCGCGGTATTTTAGAGCCAATTGCTATGCGGCGCACAAGGGCGCACAGGCTATAGCCAACGGCCCTACTCTTCAAGCGGGAAGATGGAACAGCCTCCGTGTGGTATTTGACCAGAAAGAACTCCATGTATATGTTGACGGGGTTTCAGGAAAACCAGTACCGGCAAGCGGGTACATGTTCGAGCCTCGCTATACCGCACTTGGGGCGGCAAACAAGAGCCTTGATTTCTTTCGCGGCAAGCTGAGGGCGCTTTCCGTGCGCGCAATTTCATCTTCGCGTGAATAGTTGCGCGGGGCGGCATGAGAGTAATCCTGCGGAGGATTACGCCGGGCTGAGATTACGCGGCCTCCGCGCCGCGTAAATATGCTATAATGCCCTCCAAAGCAAAAAATGAGCGACAAGATACCATACTACCGCCGCTATCACGGCTACGACTACACGAAGGGGGCATCGCTTTTCATCACCATGGCCACCGAGCCGCGGCGTGCGCTTTTCGGCAAAGTGGAGAATGCCGCCGTGGCGCTTTCCGATTTCGGGCGGCTTGTGCTTGACTCGATGGAGGCGATACCGCGTTTCAATCCTGGTATATGGCTTTACGAGCATGTGCTGATGCCTGATCATCTCCACATGAATCTGCGCATCCAAACAGGTGTCGCAGAGCCGCTTCAGGTGCTTGGCGCGGCAATGCGCCGTTTCAAGAGCCACACAACCACGCTTGCGCGCAAATCGCTTGGACTACACACGATATGGCAGCAGGGCTATCATGACCGGATATGTACTTCGCGGCGATTCATAGAGGCAATCACGCGGTACATCCTCTACAATCCGCTCAAATACGAGCTGATGCACAACCAGCCCGCCTACATGCACATATGCGAACCGCTCGATTCATCGCGGCTCGGTGCGGATTCCTTCTGGAAAGGCATTGGCAATACCGCTCTTTTGGAGGCAGATCGCAAACTGCTTGCGGTGCGCATATCGCAAAAAGTGCGCGCTGGCGATATTCTGCATGTCGTCTCACGCATGGAAGACGCCGTAAAGGCTGGATATACCCTGATTTCAGGCTTCATCAGCCCCGGAGAAAAGGCGGTGCGTGACATGTTGCTTGAAAACAGGGCGGCGAGTTTCATTCACATTCTGCCGTCTTGCATGAAAAACGGGCATCGGCCCGATTCCCGCTATCTGCCGCCACTTGCAGCGGGGCGGTTCCTTGAGATTGCAGAAGGCAACGATGAAACAGAATTTGGGCGCAACGCCTGCCTAACCCTCAATGATCAAATCGCTGCCATGGCCAAGGCCGGAGAAGGTGGGGCTCTCCATTGGAGGGGTGACGGGCCGGTTTTTACGCCGGGCGGAGTCGGCGATTCAGGATGCTCTACTCCATGCTGAGCTAGCGAATCAGGATGCGCTACGCCATGCTGGGCTGGCGATTCGGGATGCGATGCGCGGAGACTGGTGAATCGGGTTGCGCCGCGCGGCGCATCAATTTTTATGGCATCAAGCCAAGGTTATTGCATAATAAGGCATCTAACAGTATAATAGATGCCCGTGTGGAAATTGATCGCAGAAGATGCAGAAAGAGGCGCAGAAGCACTCGTTGAAGAGTATGGAACGCGCCTTTATGCTACTGCTTTTCGCATATGCCTGAATGAAAAGGACGCGGAAGACCTCGTTTTCCGCACTTTTGCGCGCGTGGTGGAGCGCATTGGCTCGTTCAGAGGCAACGCCGACTTCTTCACGTGGATGTGCGCGATACTCGTGAATTTCCATCACATGGATGCGCGGCGTAAAGCCGCCAACGCGCTTGTGTTCGGCGAGGAGCTGCCGGACCTTGCCGATCCGCGCCCAGACCCTTCGGAATCGCTTGCAGCCGATGACGAGGCAGCCATCCTGCGCGCGGCTGTGGATGCGCTGCCCGATGAACTGCGCGAAGCGATAGTGCTGCACTATTTCGACGGCATGTCCGTTCCTGAAATGGCGAAGGCGGCAGAAGTGCCGGAGGGTACCGTGTACTGGCGTCTGCATGAAGGCCGGAAAAGAATCCGCGAAACGGTCGCCAAGGTATTGCGGCGAAACGGCATCTAACCTATTGGAGAAACGTAAGTGACGGAAGACGAATTCATCAGAAACGACGACAGGGCCGAAGCGCAACGCCTTGCGGCGGCGTTGCGAGAACCCGCCGGATGGCCGCGCCCGTCCGCCGGGTTCTCCGTGCGCTGCCTTGCGGCGTTTCTGATTGCGCGGCATGGAGGATTACGCGGCGCAGAAACAGCGAATCAGGATGCGCTACGCCGGGCGGAGACCACTAATCAGGATGCCGAACTGGCAGATCGGCATGGTGTTAAGCGCCGCTGGGCGAAAATCGCCGCATCCATTGCGGCCATGGCGTCGCTGGCCGGATTCGCGATGTACTGCGGCGCAAAATACGGGCTGCTCGGCGGCGACGCCTCGGATGGCGGCGGACATGTTTCCGATGTGCAGGCCGCGTCGGCAGGGGAATTTGACGTTCTCACGCAAAAAGGAGGTAACACTGTGATAGCAAGAAAGATGGCGGGCGTTGTCGGCGCGGCGGTGGTGTCCGTCGCCGTATCAGCCGCCGAGCTTACGAGCGAGCCGACGCTTGTGTTCATGCGGCCCGAGACCAGCTCGTTCTGGAACACCGCCACAAACAGCACGATGACCGTGCCGGTGGACTTCCCTTCCGGCGCGACGGAGGCGGCGCTGACCGTTAGCGGCCTCGGCTACAAAGCCACCTACGCCAACATCACAAAGGGCACCGACTCGTTCACGTTCGCGCTGCCGGCGGCTGACAGCCCGCAGACCGAGAACGTGTACGACCTTGCGCTTACTTTCAACGACGGTACGGTGCGCAGGGCGAAACTGGGGCTGATAGAGGGGCTTTCGCCAAATGCGGAGGGCACCACGCGATGCCTCGCGCCCGCAAACGGAAGAGTGTGGAACCGGGTGAAAGGTGGCAAGGCCGTGCTGCCGATACCGTACGGCACCACGTCGTTCTCCGTAACGGTGAACGGCGAGACCAGAACGGAAGACACCGGGCTAAACGGCGCACAGGGATGGTACGCGCTTGGGCTGCACGGCGGCGACAGCGCAACGCTCTCGATGATAGCCGACGGCCTTTCCTATTCTGCATCGCTGCTTGGGTCGCGCGATGGCATCGTGGTCGTTTTCCAGTAGTTTAAAGGCAAAAGGAGTATCCGACAATGAATAAGGCATGCATGTCAATGTTCGCGGCGGCTGTCGCCGCCAGTCTCAATGCGGCGACTATAAACCAGGTGATCGTGCGCCAGCAATGGCCGTGGTCAACGAAGGTGAAGGTGGAGTACAGCCTTTCCGGAGTAGATGCGTCGCATCCGGTGGACATCACGGTCTCCACGTTCAATGGCGACAATCCCCTTCCCTCCACCAACCTCAAGGCGGCCATTGAAGGCGATCTCTATGGAATCACCGAGGAATTCGGCGAGTTCTACATCGATCCCGTCGTCGCGTACGGCACCGAGAAGATCGCCATGACAAAGTTCAAGGTGAAGCTCGCGATCTCGGATTCCCCTGCGAACATGAGCGAAGTACTTTATAAAATCTACGATCTTGAGGGCGGCGGATGCACCGACGTGACGCGCGCCGACCTCCTGAACGGCAAGTACGGCACCATCGAGACGGACTGCTCGAAGCTCGGAAGCGGCTACACCACTCCGATTACTGACGTTCTCATCTGGACGGGCGTCACGAACAAGGAAGAATACGCAACCACCAAGCTCGTACTGCGCAAGATTCCCGCTGCCGGACAGACCTTCACCATGGGTTCGCCGTCCGGCGAAACGGGGCGCCAGAATTCTGATAAGATTATGTCCGGCGGTACGATGAGTGGCGTTAAGATGACAGGCGGCACTGTAGAAACCATTTCAGGCTTCGAGACGCAGCATTCCGTCACCATGCAAAAGGATTTCTACATCGGCGTGTTTGAGGTTACGCAGTACCAGTGGTGGAAGATAAACGGCAACTGGCCAAGCCTGTGGTCTCTTGCAGAATGCAAGAACCGCCGTCCGGTGGAGAACATTTCCTACGACGATATCCGCGGAGCGTCTGGCGCAGGTACGACATGGCCGACCAATGCCACGCACGAAGTCCTTGCCGCGAGCTTTCTTGGCAAGTTGCGGGCGGCTCTTTCCGGTTCGCCGAAAATGGACATTCCCACCGAAGCGCAATGGGAGTACGCCTGCCGCGCACAAAGCACGGCAGCATGCTACAACGGATACAATCCGACAAGCGTATCTTACGAGTCCGCCCCTCAGAAATTGACGGAAATCGCCCGCTACAACATGGATGGCGGCTACATCAACGGCGCATATCCTACATCCCCCTATTATGCAACAGTCGGGGCAACGAATGGCACTGCGCTTGTCGGCTCCTATGTTCCAAACGCCTGGGGGCTCTACGACATGCTTGGCAATGTGGCGGAATGGTGCCTTGACTGGTGGGGACCATACACTGGCGGTGCAGAATCGGAACCGATCGGACCATCTTTTGACGATGCACCGGCATCTCAATATGGCTGGCGCAACCGTTCTGTACGTGGAGGCAATTGTGTCTGTCGTGCCTGCGATATAAGGGCGGCAGCGAGATATCACGATACTTATAGCCAGAAATCCCAATTCCGTGGTTTCCGCCTTTGCCTGACGGTTGAAGAATAATAGGATAAAGCAATGAGAATGGCTGGTTTCGCGGCGCTGTCGGCGCTTGCGTGCGGGGCGGTGTGCGCCGCCGACACCTTCAACGATGATTTTGAGAACGGCGCGGAGAGGTGGAATCTGCCGTCCGCGCAATGGCGCGTGGAGGATGGCGCTGGGCTGGACGGCACAAAGGGTCTCGTGCTCGAATATGGCAAGGGGGATCTTCCGCGGTGGATCGAGCGCAACGAGATGTTCCCTGTCGAGCCGGGCGAGGCGTATCGCATCGAGGCATGGGTGAACGATTCGGAGTTCCACGCCCAGGATCGGCCGATCTCCATCAGCTTCGCGCCATACGATGCTCACAATAACCACATCAAAGGCGCCGGTACGGGTTCGAAGCGCGTCATCGACAACATCATCCGCAAGGACGGATTCTACCGCGTGGAGGGCACCACGCGTCCGCTCCCGGCGAACGCGGCAAAGGCGCGGTTCTACATCTGGGCGAAGGAGGGCTCGCACGGCAAGGTGCGGTTCGACGGCTTCCGCGCGTACAAGGTGGCCGTGAACCCGGTGGAACCGCTCGTATGCTCGGCCTACCGCGAGGAGGCTGCTGAAGGAGAGGTGCGTTTCTCCGCCGGATATGCCGTGAACGAACTGAAGCACGACCTTGCGAAGGTGCGTGCAGAGATGCGGTACCTTTCGCCGGAGGGGGAAAGGACGATGGAGGCGTCGCTTCTCGACGGCGTGGCGTCGGTCACGCTGCCGGTCACGGCATTCGCGCCCGGCACGAACAAGGTGAGGATGGTCCTTCTGGAGGGCGGCAAGGCGCTGGGCGAGTCGTCCTGCATGTTCGCGCGGGTGTCGCGTTTGCCGGAGCGCAAGGTCTGGTTCGACCGCTTCAAGCGCACCATCGTCGATGGCAAGCCCTTCTTCCCGCTCGGCATGTTCTGGGGCGACATAACCGCCGCCGACCTCGCAATCTATACGAACGGAACGCCGTTCAACTGCCTTATGCCTTACAAGCGTCCTGACGCGGCGAAGATGGATCTGTGCGAAGCGGCGGGCGTGAAGGTGGTCTATCCGATCTGCGGCTTCTACGAGCTGCTTGCCGGGACGAACGTGCAGAAGGCGGCGGAGTACAAGGCCAAGTACATTGACGGGCTGGTCGAGAAGTTCCGTTCGCACCCCGCGACGCTGGCGTGGTATCTGGCGGATGAGCTGCCTACACCGTATGCCGGACTGATGGATGAGCGTAACAGGATGTGCCATGAAAAGGATCCCGACCATCCGACATGGGTGTGCCTCAACAGGACGTCCAATGTGCGACCGTTCATCAACGGCTATGATGCGGTGGGGATGGATCCGTACCCGATCGGCAGTCCGTTCTCGAAGTGCAGCATCGGTCGCATCGGTCTGGCGGCGGACTGGGCGCAGCAGGCGATGCGCGAGATGTACCATTCGCGCGGCATGTGGCAGGTGCCACAGGCGTTTGACTGGACCACCTACGTGAAGGAAACGTATGCGGGGAAGGGGAAGGATTGGAAGCCGCCGCCGGATATGCGCATGCCCACGCGCGAGGAGATGCGTTCGATGGCTTGGCAGGCCATCGCCGGAGGCGCGAACGGGCTGATCTTCTATTCGTACATGGATATAATGAAGCGCAACCGCCCAAAGGACATCCAGGACGCGCAGTGGGCAGACGTCTGCGCAGTCGCGCGTGAGGTGAAGGACAAAGAGGCGCTCCTTCTCGCAGAGCCAGGCCAGACAGCGGAATCATCCGACTCAAGGATCGCTGTGCGCACATGGAGGCTCGATGGCGACATACGAATCCTTGCCGTCAACTGCACGCGCGAACCGGTATCCGCCTCGATACGTCTCGGCGGCGGGAACGCGGTATCCGTTTCGCTTCAGGGTCTGGGCGTGGAGTTTCTGCGGTTCGCTCCGTGAACGCGCGCGAGCTCGGCGAAGCGCTCGCCGCGCTCGCCGTAGCTCTTGAACTGATCGAAGCTCGCGGTGCCGGGCGAGAGCAGCACGCACTCCCCTTCCGCTGCCATGTGCGCCGCCGATTCCACGGCACGATCAAGCGTCCCGCACATCTCGCATGGCACCACGTCCCTCCACGCAGCCTCCATCGCCTGGGCGCTCTGCCCGATCAGATAGACCCTGCGCACATGCGCCGCCAGGCATGCATTCGCCGTCGCCGGGTCGTCGCCTTTCGGCAGGCCTCCAGCGATCAGGTGCACGCACTTCGCCGCATCCGCGCCGCCGGAGATGCGTGATGCCGCCATCGTGACTCCCGCCACCAGCGCGGCGATGCTCGTTGCCTTCGAGTCGTCGATCCACTCCACGCCGCCGAACGCCCCCACGCCCTGCATCCTGTGCGGCAGAGGCTCGAACCCTGCGAACGCCTCGCGTATCGCACCATCAGCCAATCCCGCCGCCCTCATTAGAGCAACCGCGCACAGCCCGTTGCCGCGCAGAATCGGATTGTCGAAATAGCTCCCGGCGAAAAGCGCCGCGCCGTCCTCCTCGACTTCGCCGCCCATGATCCTGACCTTTGCGAAGTCGAGCAGATGCCGTTTCAGCGCATGGTACGTCTCCAGCGAACCGTGCCGGTCGAGATGGTCCTCCTGCAGGTTCAGCACCGCAGCCGCCTCGAATGCGTCCGGCGGCAGCGCGGTCGTCTCCATCTGGAAGCTGCTCACCTCCACCACAGCCCATCCGCCACGCGACCTGAGCGCCACCTCGCACAGCGGCGTACCGTAGTTGCCGCACGGAACTCCGCCAAGCGCTTCGGCGACGAGCTTCACGACCGAGCTCTTCCCCTTGCTCCCGGTCACCGCCAGCATTCTCCCGCCGCCTACCCGGAACCGCTCCGCGCCCAGCTGCAGCTCCGATATGACAGGCACTCCAGCAGAACGCGCTGCGCATTGCCACGGATGCCCGAGCGCGACCCCTGGACTCGTAACGCACAAATCCCATCCACCGCCGGGCCAGGCGTCGTCACCGTCGAGGATGCGCACAGTCCAACCTTCGTGGCGCAGAAGCTTGGCGGCAGCTGTGCCGCTCCCGCCACGTCCGAGAACCACCGCCTTCATGCCTCAAGCATCCGCTGAAGCTCCATCCCGTGCGACGCCTTGAGCAGAACGGCGTCGCCCGCGCGCACCGTCGCGAAAAGCTCGGCCTTCGCCTCGTCCCGCGTCACGCCGCCGAAGTTCTCGCCCACGTAGATAACCCTGTCGAGCGGCAGGGACTCCGCCACCCGCTTCACCTCGGCATGGAGCCGCCCGCTTTCGGCGCCCAGCTCGAACATATCCCCGAGCACCGCGATCCGCCGCCCTGCGCACGGTTCCGCGGCGAACGCCTTCAGCGCCGCCACCATCGAGGTCGGGTTCGCATTGTAGCAGTCGGAAATGAACGTAACCCCGTCGCGCTTTACCGTGCGCCAGCGGTCTCCGGGCAGAGAAAAACCGTCGAGCGCCGCGCGCGCCATCGCCTCCGTCACTCCAAGCTCATGCGCGCACGCCCACGCCAGAGACATGTTCCATGCGTTGTACTCTCCGACGAGCGGGCACCCGAACGGCGCAGACCCAGCCGCCACAGACACCACGCGGCACCAGCACATCCCCTTCAGCATCTCATAGCGGTCGTTGTTCTCGCCAAGCACCGCAAAGCCGTCGGACGGCAGCGAGCGGAAGAGCGTACCCTTCTCCTCGGCGATACCGTCCTGCGACTTGAAGAACTCGATGTGCGCGGTGCCGATGGACGATATGATCCCGATGTCAGGCTGCGCTATCCCAACGAGGTGCGCTATCTCGCCTGGATGGTTCGTACCCATCTCCACCACGAGGTAATCGGCGTCCGGCGGACACTCCAGTATCGTGATCGGAAGGCCGAGGTCGTTGTTGTAGTTGCCGTCGGTCGCGTGCGTGCGCCCCTTCTGGCGCAGGAACGCGGCAGTGAACTCCTTGACCGTCGTCTTTCCGGCGCTGCCGGTCACGCCAACGACCTTCGCCCTGAGCGAACGCCTGTATGCGCGCGCAGTCTCGGTGAGGGACGCCTTCACGTCGGCAACGGGAATCAGCGCGTCGCGCTCAGACCCCGAAAACTCCGCCGCGCGGTCTGCACGCACCAGAAGGCCTTTCGCCCCCTTCTCGAACGCCTGCCGCACAAACGCATGCCCATCCACAGTCGCGCCGGGAAGCGCCGCGAACAGGCACCCCGGCTTCACCTTCCGCGAGTCGAACACGACCCCGGCATATTCATTCGGTATGAAATCCATGCCGCGAATTATACCATTTTCCCGACGCAATCCGCCGCAAGCACGTTCCCGCGTTTCCGTCAGGCCGGGTGCGCGCTCATCGTGCCGCGTCGCGCAGGGTCGCACTTTCCGGCGAGCCGCCGGCGAGGTAGCCGCCTGAACGGCCGTCGGCACCGCCGGTCCAGAAGGAGTAGAGCTTTGCGCCGCCGGTTGACTTGAACACGAGCGTGAACGGGCGGTTCACCTCGAGTGCGCCGACCTCGAACCTCGTGGAATCGGTTCCCGCGATCTTCCGAGCCCCAAAGCACTTGCCGTCCTGCCCCTCCACGCGCACGGTCAGCTCGCCCTGCCGCGCGTCGACGTTCATCCACAGGCGGTCGCCCTTCGAGAACACGAGCGGCTTTGTGCGGATTTCGCCGTCCTGCACCGAACAGAACCCGTCGCGCCG
Organism: uncultured Verrucomicrobiota bacterium; assembly: GCA_946631345.1. Taxonomy (GTDB): domain Bacteria; phylum Verrucomicrobiota; class Kiritimatiellia; order RFP12; family UBA1067; genus UBA1731. Next base: position 1,535 of record CAMPAA010000036.1, on the reverse strand, counting down.
CAGCGTGGCAAGCCCCATCGCGCCATTTGCGTACATGCCGTTCTTGGTGGTCGACTGGTTGCCCGTGGCCTTGCTCCTGTCGCCCGCGAACGCTCCGTAGTAGAAACGCAGCTCATCGCCAGCCACGATGCACACGCCGGAGTTGGGGCGCACATAGCCCATGTTCCAGTCGCCGTACCGTCTCGTGCCGGCGATGAACGGCCCTCCGTCCGGCAGTTTGGGGAAAGTCCAGTCCCAGCGGTTGCGGGAGAAGCCGAACTTCAGGTACGTATCCTTCGGCTCGCCAAGCTTCGCCCAATGGTCGTTCTCCGGCCCCTTCATCACCATGGCCAGGCCGATAAGCACCCCCTCGTAGGCGACGCAGTTGAAGTTGTAGAGCTGCTCGCCCGTCTTCGTGCGCCCGCCCACAACGTCGCGAAGCCAGGGGACGCGCCTGGGGAGAGACTTTGCGCCATCCGTGAAGCTGTCGGCCTCCGCGTATTCGCGCAGCCGGCCATAGTCGTTGTTCCAGCCGCGCAGCGAGAAGCCCCAGTAGCGCGTGAACGGATTGTAGAAGATCGTCGAGGCATCGCCGCAGCTGCCCATGCGCACCGGCGCGCTCCAGCGCATCCCGTCCGGCGATGTGCGGACGAATCCGGCGTGGTTGGAGCGTTTGCCGTACGGAACGTAGGCGTACGACTTGAAGCGCCGCCCGTCGAGCGCATCGGGGTCGAGGACTACGCTCGTGGTGATGTCGGCTACGCCCGTCGGCTCCTCAAACACGAGATTGCCGCCGTCCGGCTGGAGTTTCGGGCGGTCCCACACGATGCCGTCCCGGCTCGTCGCGTACGCAAGGCCGTCGGACCAGCCGGCGCAATAGAAGCACTTGTATATTCCGTCCTGTCCGTCGTACCAAACGCCGCCGAAGTGCGGCACTGCGGCAGGGTTGCGGCCTTCTGCGCCGCCCTTCTCCAACGGTGTCTCCGGCTTCATGACCGGGTTGCGCGGATCGTCCACGGGCCTGTGCCACGCGCGCTTCATCGTGTTCGTCGCGAACAGCGCGTCATCGAGCATGAGCTGGCGACCCAGATCGATGTCGATCGGTTGCGGTGCAGGCCCTTCCATTTGCGGCGCAGACCTGTTTGCGCCGTAGAACCCCGGGAAAATGCCGTGCTCGCCCCAGTATATCTTTGCGCCGGGCGCGCCGGAATACAGCTTCGTCTCGGGCGTGTTGGCGCGGAAGTAGCAGCCATCGCACCACAGCGTCCCCTTGTCCTGCCGCAGAACCGTGATGTCCTTCAGCCCGAAGCCCTTGTTGTTGAAGTAGGAGCAGCCGTACATGCGATCCTCCCAGCCGTTCACCCAGAACCCGATCGCACCCGTATCGGCATAGCAGTCGCGGATGACCTCGCCGGAGGAATCGATGCGGAAGCATACGCTGTTCTTCAGCATCTCCGGCAGTTCACCGGCCTTCAGCGGCTTCACCGGCCCGCCCCACACGTGGATGCGCGTGAGACGGTTCGCGCCGCGCCCGGCGAAGTGGACGCCCGTGGTGT
>CAMPAA010000035.1 GCA_946631345.1 uncultured Verrucomicrobiota bacterium | reverse complement strand
GAAGGACTGGGTGGAGCTTGTCGCGGACAAGGGGGCGACATACGATGACGTGTGCGAGATAGACCTGTCGAAGATTGAGCCGCTCATGGCGGCCCCACATTCCCCCGGCAACATCGTCACGGTGCGCAAGATGAAGGGCACTCCGGTCAACCAGATCATGATCGGCTCCTGCACGAACTCCTCCTACCGCGACATACGCACAGTCGCGCTCGCGCTGAAGGGCAAGCACGTGGCGGACGACGTAGAGGTCGGCATCGCGTGCGGTTCGCGCCAGGTGGTGAACATGCTGGCTGCGGATGGCTCCCTCGCCATTCTCGTTAAGGCCGGATGCCGCATTCTCGAGAATGCCTGCGGCTTCTGCATAGGCGCGCACATGAGCCCGCGCACAGGCGCAGTCTCGCTACGCACCAACAACCGCAACTTCGAGGGGCGCAGCGGAACCAAAAGCGCGCAGGTTTACCTCGTCTCGCCAGAGACGGCGGCGGCGAGCGCGCTCACAGGCAAGGTGGAGGATCCTCGCAAGCATCCGGTGGCGGCGGTTCCGGCGCCAAAGAAGTTCCCGATAGACGACGAGATGTTCCTGTACCGCAGAACCGCTGGCAAGGGCGTGAAGGGCACGGCTCTCGTGCGCGGCCCCAACATCGCGCCGGTGCCGAAGGGTGAGCCGCTTCCGGCTTCGCTCAAGGCCGTATGTGCGATCAAGGTCGGCGACAAGATAACCACCGACCACATCATGCCAGCCGGAGCGCGCCTTAAGTTCCGCTCCAACGTGCCGGAATACGCGAAGTTCGTGTTCGAGCCCTGCGACAGGGAGTTCCACGACAAGTGCCTCGCGAACCGCAAGGCCGGCTTCGCCAACGCAATCGTTGCGGGCGAGAGCTACGGACAGGGTTCAAGCCGCGAACATGCAGCACTCTGCCCGATGTACCTCGGCGTGAAGGTGGTGCTGGCAAAATCGATCGAACGCATCCACCGCGCGAACCTCATCAACTTCGGCATCGTGCCGTTCATCTTCGACGACCCCAAGTCCTATGATGCGCTCAAGGCCGGCGATGCTCTTGAGTTCACCGACCTGCGCGCGGCGGTCGAGGGCGACGGCAAGGCAATGGTAAAGGCGGGCGGCAAGACGTTCACCGTCACCACAACGCTCTCCGACCGCGAACGGCACCTGATTCTGTCCGGAGGTCTTCTCGCATCCCTCGGTTGACCGCTACGCATCATGGATTCATCGCAACATTCGCGCTTTGTGGCGTTTATTGGCGCTAAACTGACGTTACGAAAAACGATGAAATCTATGCTTGCGCGGAAACGGCTTTTTTGATATATTACGCACTCGTTTTTCGAACCAAAAGGAAATTGAGCTAAATGCCGACAATCAATCAGTTGATTCGCAAGGGGCGTCGTCCTCTTGCCAAGCACTCAAAATCCCCGGCTCTGAAGGAATGCCCTCAGCGCCGTGGCGTGTGTCTCGTTGTGAAGACGATGACGCCGAAGAAGCCTAACTCCGCCCTCCGCAAGGTTGCCCGTGTGCGCCTTACGACCGGCACGGAAGTTACAGCGTACATCCCTGGCGAAGGCCACAACCTGCAGGAGCACTCCGTGGTGCTCGTGCGCGGCGGCCGTGTGAAGGACCTGCCTGGCGTGCGCTACCACATCATCCGCGGCAAGCTTGATTCCCTTGGCGTGAACGGGCGCAACCGCAGCCGCTCCAAGTACGGCATGAAGCGCCAGAAGAAGGAAGAAGGGAAGTAAGCCATGTCGCGTAGAGCCAAGAAAATCGAAAAGCGCGTAACCCTTGATCCGAAGTACAACTCGGAGCTCGTCGCCCACATGATCCGCGTGGTGATGAAGGACGGCAAGAAGACCACGGCCGAGAAGATCGTGTACGGCGCGATCGACAAGATCAAGGAGGCGTTGGAGAAGACGCCCGAGAAGTTTGTCAAGGACGAGAAGCAGTTCACCGATCCGCTTGAGGTGCTCACCACGGCAATCGACCAGATGAAGCCGCAGGTCGAGGTGAAGACCCGCCGCGTGGGCGGCACCACCTATCCGGTGCCGGTGCCGATCGCCGCGAACCGTCAGCTGTCGCTCGCGCTCCGCTGGACTACGACCTACGCCTCCGGCCGTCACGGCATGGGCATGCCCGCCGCTGTCGCCGCCGAGGTCATCGACGCATTCCAGGGTCAGGGCAACGTGATCAAGAAGCGTGACGACGTGCACAAGATGGCGCAGGCCAACAAGGCGTTTGCCCATTACGCCTGGTAACGAATGGGATGAGGTTCGCAAAACAGCCCTCCGCTTCAAGGCGGAGGGTTTTTGTTTGTGCGAAAAAGATGTTGAACCTTTTGCTGCGCATCCGTCACTTGCAGATAGGGCCCCATGCGCATTCTGAAGCGGCGCTTCCTGTTATTTATCGCATAGTTGGCCCACGGTCGCTCAACTTATGGTATAATCTGGGCATTATGAAAAACAATCTGATCTGTTCGCTTGCCGCTGCGCTGTTTACGACATGCGCCTGCGGGGATGTGGTGTTCGAGAATGCGCGGATGCGCCTTGCAATCGGCGACGACGCAGTTGTGAAGTCGCTCAAGATGAAGCCGTCCGGTGAGGAGTGCATCGACGCGACCGAATCCCTGCCGCTCTTCTCCGTGACGCAGGATCGTCCGTTCAACAACGAGATCAAGCTCACGTACCCCAACACAGAGACGACATATCCGGCCAACCGCGTCCGCCGCGAGGGCGGCGAGCTGATCGTCGGATTCGAGATCGCGCCATACGAAGCGCGCGTGCGCGTGTGGGAGGAATCCGACTACATCCTCTTCGAGCTGGCAGGCTTCATCGTAAAGCCAGACGACTACGGGCACCTCAAGATGAAGCTTCCGCCTGTGAAGAGCTTCCGTCTCGTGCAGCTGCCGGTGAAGGATCGGGCGAACTTCGGCGACTGGCTCAACGTGATATGGGATGACGTCGCCGCGACTGCGGTCGTCGCCGCCGAGCCTACGACGGTCATAAACGGTGAGCGCCGCCACGGCTTCCACCTGCTCACGGCCGACGTCTGCCGCGACCTCAAGCTTGTCGGCGCGAAAGCCGCCATCGTCGCATCCCGCACGGAATCGTTCCTCGACAGCCTCGCCGCGATGGAGAAGGGGTGCGGGCTGCCCAACGGCGTTGAAAGCCGCCGCTCTTCGAAGATGAACGCCTCGATATACTGGTCTTCGTCCGTCACGCCCAAGACGGTTGATGACAACATTGCGCTCGCCAAGCAGGGCGGTTTCAGGATGATGCTCCTTTATTACCCCTGCATCGTCAAGGGCGCCAAGGGCGACGGCGGCTATGGCGGCATCGGCGCATACGAGCTGCGCGACGAATACGTGAACGGCATATCCTCGCTCACCGAGATGCTCAACAAGATCAAGGCGGCCGGCATCACGCCCGGCCTGCATGTGCTGCATACGTTCATCGGGTTCAAGTCGTCCTATGTGACTCCGGTGGCCGACCATCGGCTCAACCTCGTTAGGCGCTTCACGCTGTCGCGCGAACTCGGTACGGATGGTGGCGACGTGTACGTGGAGGAGAATCCATCGGTCTGCCCGCTGGTGGACGGAACCCGCATATTGCAGTTCGGCGGCGAGCTGATCTCCTATGAAGGCTTCACCACGGAGCGTCCATACAGGTTCACGGGCATCAAGCGCGGCGACAAGGATACGAACGTGACGCCGCATCCGAAAGGCCAGATCGGCGGTTTGCTGGACGTTTGCGAGTACGGCGCGCACAGCTGCTACATCAACCAGAACACCACGCTCCAGGACGAGATCGCCGAGAAGATTGCGCGCCTCTACAACGCAGGCTTCGAGTTCATGTACTTTGACGGCTCCGAGGGCGCACACGCCCCGTATGGCATCCATGTGCCGGGCGCACAGTACAAGGTGGTTTCGAAGATGGCAAAGCCGCCGCTCTTCACCGAGGGCGCGGCCAAGGCCCACTTCGGCTGGCACTTCCTGAGCGGTGCCAACGCGTTCGACATCTTCGCTCCGGAACTGTTCAAGCCGATGATCGTCAGGTGGCCGCAGCATGAGGCGCCGCTCATGCGCCAGAACTTCAGCCGCCTCAATTTCGGCTGGTGGGGGCTTTGGCTGCCAGGCGCAAAGATGCGCGACGGCACGCAGACGATAGGCACCCAGCCTGACATGTGGGAGTTTGGCTCAAGCCGTGCGGCGGCGTGGGACTGCCCGGCCACGTTGCAGGTTTACCAGCCGAAATACAAGCAGCATCCCCGCCTCGATGACCTGATGGAGGTGATGCGCCGCTGGGAGGACGTGCGCGCGAAAAACTGGCTCACGCCGGCGCAGAAGCAGATGCTGAAGTCGTCCACGCAGGAGCACCACCTCTATGTGAACGAGAAGGGCGGCTATGAGCTTCTTCCGATTGAGATGCTGCCGTCCCCTGCCAAGGCCAAGGATGTTAGGGCTTTCCTCTTCACGCGTGGCGGCAAGAGGATGCTGGCGTACTGGCACATGTCCGGCTCAGGCAAAATGTCGATTGCGCTGGGGGCGGACGGCAAGCGCGAGACGGTCGCCGTGGACAAGATTCGCTATCTGTCGTCCGACCTGACGGCGGAGGCGGTCAAGGCCGCATACGCCGCCGCCGAAGCCCAATGAGGCGGTACCATACGTAAAAGAGTATCTTGGCGCAAGTCCCGTCTGGATGGCGGGACTTTATTGCATCGCCATCGCAACCGAGCCGCTTATGGAACAACGTTCTATCTGCCTCTTTCTTTAGATAGAACGGTAGATTATACGAAAGTGCCCGTTTGGAGGCAGGCAACCCCCCGTTTGGAGGCAGGCAACCCCCCGTTTGGGAGGTTGCAGCCAATACTTGGTACGATATAAACCAATACTTGGTGGACTACAAACCAATACTTGGTTTGATGTGAACCAATACTTGGTTTGATATAAACCAATACTTGGTTGATAGCAAACCAATACTTGGTTTTATGGCTGTCATTACTTGGAAGGGTGCCCGGAATCGGCGGGTTGGCGCAATACGTCCAGCCCATTTTCGTGTCCGGACGGCATGGTTAGTGCAACGCGCCATGCCATCCTGAACGCAGATGCCTTCGCATGAGCTTTGTCGTCCTCGGCGAATCCAGCAAAAGACGGAATCCGTCAGTGAGCGGCGCCCCAAAAAACCAGCAAAAACGATAAAAACAGGGTTTCAAAAACCACTTGACAAAAAAAAAACCGATGTGATATATTACGTGCATCTTTTTTTAAGGAGGATTGTGCCTTGAATACGAAGCATGTCTCGTTGGTTGTCATTGCGTGCGCGGCGGTGCTTGCATCGTTCGCGGAGAGCTACACGTGGAATGGTGGCGCATCTGGCGAGTGGACCTCGTCGGCGAACTGGCTGCCCGCGACCGGCTATCCGAACGGCGCGGAGGATACGGCGGCGTTCTCGCCCTCGGCGGCGATGGCGGTGACGGTCGGCTCTGCGGTGTCGGTGAAGGGGATCACGGTGGGCGGCACTGGCGCGCTCACGGTCACCGGTTCGGCCATCGCGCTGGGCGCGGACGGCATCGCCTCCACCTCCACGGCGGCTGTCGGCATCTCGAACGATCTCGCGGTGGCGACGGCGGCGACGCCGCTTGCGGTGACTGGGCCGGCGACGCTCTCGGCGTCCACGCCGGCGGGTCCGCTGCATCTGGCGGGCGTTATCTCGGGCGCCGGCGGTCTGTACAAGTCCGGCGCGGGCGAACTCCACCTGTACGGCGCGAACACGTTCACGGGCTACTTCGAGGCGATCGGCACGGGCTTCACGAAGGCTGGCGTGGCGATTGGTCAGACTACGACAGGTTCCGGCGAGACGTTCATATACGACGGCAGTGCGCTCGGTGCGACCCATGCCTATTTCGACAAGGGCAAGACCCAGACAAACAGCCTTGGCGCGCGGCTGAACGTGATGAAGTCGATGACCGTCTCCATCCCGATCCAGCTTACAGGCGATTACAACAACAACTATTCCATGCTGCTGCGCGCCAACGTGGACGTGACATTCACGGGGGATGTGGACAGCAAGGGCCGGGCGCGCCTCCAGTGCAGCTATGCGAACGCGAAGGCGAGGTTCAAGGGTGAGCTGAAGCACACCAACTACCTCGACCTGCACCTCTATGCGAGCGGGGCCGAGGTGTTTCTGCACAAGCCCATCTACGGTTCCACCTGGTGGGCGGACGGCGGCAATGGCGGCAAGGTGCACCTGCTCGGCACTGGAGGAACTTCGGTGAACTGGTTCCAGGCGAGCGGCATCGCCGTGTGCGAGGCCGAGAACGTGATTCCCCCGGAGCTCAACTACTTTCAGGTTGAGACGGCGAACTGCGGGATCGAGCTTAGCGGCTACAATCAGGAGATCAACAAGGTGAACCTCGCCAAGCTCAATTTCAAGAAAGACGCGGTCGAGAAGATCACGAGCCCTGAAGGGTATCCGGCGAAGATGCGATTCGTGGGTACGGACATTTTGTCCTTCGGCATGGTCGCGCAGTTCGAGGGCACGGCGGGCATGGAGTGGGATCCGCAGAACGCCGAGACGGTGTACACCCAGAGCAACACGGTCTCCGCCACGACAGGCGAGCTGGACGTGAAGAGCGGCGTGTACCGCCTCGCGAACGGCGCGACGTTCACGAAGCTTTCCTCGTTCAAGCTGGCGGATGGCGCGCGCTTCGAGGTGGATGCCGGATCGGGAGCCCGTTTCCTTGCCATGAACGCCGTGATCGGCAGCGGTGCGGCATTTGTGCTGGGGGATGATGTGAACCTTTCATTCGGAACCCTGAAGGTTGGCTCCGACACGATCCCCGAAGGCACCGAACTGACGGCGGCGTCCCATCCTGGGCTGGTTACGGGCGCGGGCCGGATCACCGTGACGGGGGCGCGTCCACCGGCCTACTGGAAGGGCGCTTCGGGCGGTCGCTGGAACGATGCGGCGAACTGGTCCATCGGCCAGGTGCCGGACATGAACTACGACGCGGTGCTGACCAATGCCTCCGTGCTGGTGGACGCGGCGATCACGCCCGTCCATGCGATCACTGTAGGCGATGGGGTGAAGGCCGCCACGATCACCATCACCAACCTGAATTCCACGCTCACGGCGAACCACGTCACGATCGCGGACAAGGGCGTGGTCACGTGCGTGGGGCCGTTCACGAACGAGACGGACATGTCGCGCGTACACATCGTATGCACGAACCTCGAGATCATGGCGGGCGGCAAGATCGACGTCACGCAGAAGGGGTGGTCCGGCGCGGTGTGGACCAACAAGCCCGGCCAGACTACGTATGCGGTGATTTCGCACTATGGATACGGGCCTGGCGCGGGCGGTCCGCTTACGGGTAGCTGGAGCGGCTTCTCCGGCGCGTGGCATGGCGGGCGCGGCGCGGCCTACTGGCTGCTTTCCAACACGGATAAATTGATCTACGGCGATGCCGCGCATCCCACCACGCCCGGGTCCGGCGGCGAGCTGCCGATCGGCTATGGCGGCTCTGTGCTCAACGGCGTGCGGCGCGGGTGGTCTGGCGGCGGCGTGGTGCGCATCGAGGCGGCGAACAGGGTGATCGTGGACGGCTCCATCCTCGCGGATGGCGGCGGCCCGAACAACAACGGCTCGAATCGCGAAACGGCGGCTTCGGGCGGTTCGGTGTGGATCACGTGCCGCACGATCTCCGGTGCGGGCACGGTGAGCGCGGCGGGCGGCAGCGGTGGCGATCCGCGCTACCCCGTGAGCTACTGGCGAAACGCTGACACGACCGATCCCAAGAACGGCTTCCCCGGCGGTGGCGGCCGCATCGCCATCGACTACGATCCAGAGGCTCAGGCCGAGGCGGACGTGGAGGGGCTGTTCATCTCGGCGGCGGCCGGCGAGCACTACTCGGGATATTCTTCGCTCGCCACGCGCGACAACTGGGAGGACGCGGCGGAGAACGGTACACTGCACTTCACCGATACGGCGCTCGTGAAGCGTCTTTTCGGCAATGGCCTCTCCGGCCGAGTGGTGGGGCTTACGGGGCTTTCTTTCGACGGGGACCTCGAGTTCAGGCGCGGCTTCATCCAGACGATGGAGGAGGGCTTCACGCTGACCGTGGCGGGGAACCTTGTGGTGACGGGCGAGACGGCGCGGCTCGAGGTGGGCGGCGTGTGCATGACGAACCTCTCGTCCCGCCCGACGGTCTGGGGCGGTCGGCAGATGAACCTGCTCACGGTCGGCGGGGACTTCACGGTGACGGACGGCGGGTCGTTCGCGATCCGCGCGGCGGAGACGAACGCATCGATGCGGTGGGGCGCGGAAGTGCGCATCGCAGGCGCGATGACAATCGGCTCGAACGGCTGGGTGTATGCGGCGAGCGACGGCGTGAACTTCGGCGCACCGCGCTTCCTTGCCGGTTCGCTCACCGTCGCCAAGGATGGCGTGCTCTCCGCCGACAAGCGCGGCGGGCTTGGCCGGCACGTCGATTCGACGCGCCGCAGCCTCGGCTTCCCCGAAGACCTGAACGGCTACTATGGCTTCGGCCCGGGAGGAGGCTACAAGCCGAACGCGGCGGGCCATGGCGGCAGGGGCGGGCGCTCCGGCATCGTAAACGCGCAGCTGTACGGCATATATGGCGAGACGTACGATGACGAGTGGTTCCCGATCTGGCCCGGCTCCGGCGGCGGATGCGACGGAAGCATCACCGTGAACTGCGGCAGCGGCGGCACGGGCGGCGGCATCATCCACGTGACCACGCCTGGCGCGATCACCGTGAATGGCCGGGTGTCGGCCGATGGCGGCATGGACGCATTCTACAGCACAGACCAGATGTACCGGTTCGGCGCGGGTTCGGGCGGCACGGTGTTCCTGTTCGGCGAGACTTTCACCGGCGGCGCGGATGCGCAGATTACGGCGAGGGGCGGCGACGGATACCAGCGCCAGCAAGGCAATCAGCTCTCCGGCACGGGCGGCGGCGGACGCATCGCGATCTGGGCGGGCTATGGCGCGCACGAGAACGGCTCGTTTCGCACCCACAAGCGCACGGCATGCCCGTTTGAATTCGGCGGGTCGTTCAGCGCCGCGGCGGGCGTGCGCCTGATCCCGCCGAACGGCACGCTTAACTACACCGACGAAGAGATCGCGTACAGCATCGGGGAGGCCGGCACGGTGCGCTTCGGCGAGTTCGTGCGCCTTCCGGGGTCGAGGTTCATAGTTCGTTGACGGATACGGTGGTGAAGAATACGGTTGCGTTTGCTGCTGCTGCGGTTGTGATCGGGGCGTTTGCGGCGCTCCCGCCGAAGGTGCCGGCGGTGCGCCCTGACCATCCGAGGCTCTTCTTCAACGCCGAGACGTGGCCCGCCGTGAAGGCGCGTGCGTTCGGCGCCGCCAAGGCGGACCTTGAGAGGCTGCTCGCCACCTGCGACAGGTTCCCCACGAACCCCGTCTGCTCCGGCACGGAACCCGCGCCTCCGGGCTGGTCGAGCGCCACTCCGCTGCCGCCGATCAGGGAATGGGGGCCGCAGGCGGCGAAATGCGCTCTTGCGTGGCGGTTCACCGGCAAGCCAGAATACCTTGAGAAGGCGAAGCGCATGCTTGCGGTAAGCATCGCGGCCTACGGCGAATCCTGCCGGAACCGGCGCGCCGTGTGCTGGGAATCCACATCGCGCATTCTCGCCATCTGCGCCTACGACTGGATCTGCGAGGCGCTCACGCCGGAGGAGCGGCGCGCGCTCATCGTGCCGCTCGTCCAGCATGTGGAGGATGTCCAGCCAGGGCAGGGCAAGCCGAACATCGTCCGGCGCAACACTGGTGGAGCCACCACCGGCTGCTACGGCGTGCCGTCGCTCCTCTGGTACTCGGGAGTGGCCGCCGCCGGGGACGGTTTCTGCGACGAGCTGGCGGCGAGCCATCTGAAGCGCGGCTACAAGGTGATCCTCGACACGCTCGCCTTCCGCGACCGGATCGCCGGGGACGACGGCGCGCTTTCCGGCGGCGTGGCCGGCTACTCGATGGGCGCGTATCCGTGGGCGCACTTCAACTTCTTCCATACGCTCGCCTCCGCCGCCGGCGTGGATGCGGCGGCCGGCTATCCCAACCTCGCCCTCTTCCCGAACTGGATATGGTGGAACTGGATACCCTCGAAGGCCGGGCCGCTGCATTTCGGGTTTGGCGATACGCGCCACGCGCGGAACCTTCTGCCGATAGGTTCCCTGTACGAGCACATGACGCAGTACGCATACTTCTACCGGAAGGTGATGCCGGACGCCGCGCGGCTCGCGATGTCCTTGCGGGAGCGGGCACCGAACCGGAGCCTCGACAGCACCTGGCCGATGTATCCGTTCATATTCGTGGACGTGGACAACGTGAAGCCGTTCTCGGCCGAGGAGCTGGACGGCTGTCCGCTCAAGGCCCGCCACTTCGAGAGCGTGGGCCAGTTCGTCATGCGCAGCGGCTGGAACGATGATGCCACATTCTGCATGTTCACCGCCGGCGGCGAGGTCACGCAGCACCGGCACTTCGACGAGAACAACTTCGTCATCTACCGCAACGGCTTCCAGGCGCTCGACTCCGGCTCCCGTGCGAAGCAGACCGACCACAACCTCACCTACTACTACGCGCAGACCGTCGCGCACAACTGCATCCTGATCCACCAGGTGCCGGAGGAGCCAATCACCCTGTACTGGGGCCTCAAGTACAACGGATCAGAAGGCAAGTCCACCTACGGTGGGCAGGGGCGCGCGAAGGCCACGCCCCTCGCGTTCGAGACGCGGGGCGGCCTCTATTCGTACATCGCCTCGGACGCCACCCGCAGCTACGGCCCGAAGTGCCGGGAGGCCGTGCGCCAGTTCGTGCACGTCCAGCCCGACGTGTTCGTGGTGTACGACCGCGTGGCCTCCACCAACGCCGCGTTCGCGAAGGAATGGCTGCTCCACACGCAGAACGAGCCGCAGATCGCCGACGGGCTTGTGCGCGCGCAGGCGGCCGGAGGCGCGATCTGCTCGCGAACGCTCCTGCCGGAGGGCGCGCAGATCGCCAAGGTCGGCGGCCCAGGCCGCGAATACTGGTCGGCCGACAGGAACTGGGAACTCGCCGATGACTATGTGCGCGAATCGGCGGCGGTCTGCGCGAAGTCCGGGTGGGGGCCGTGGTTCGGCCAGTGGCGTGTGGAGGTGAAGCCCGCCGCGCCCGCCGAGGATGACCGCTTCCTGCACGTGATCAACGTGGGGGATGCCGCCGACTGCACGCCCGTTCGGAGCGAATGCCTGAAGGGGGCCACGACGGACGGCGTGCGTATCGCCATCCCGGGACGGAATGTCAACGGTGTGCAGGGCACGCTTGAGGTTGCTGTCGTGTTCAACCGCATCGGATCGGTTGGGGGTGAGATACACTTCCGACTCGTTTCGCAGGATGGCGGCATCTTGAACGCCGAAAGCTTTCGTCTGGCGGAAAGCGTGATGCCCCAGTCGGGCGTATTCGATAGCACAGAAAGGAAATGAAACACATGAACACATCACGCAAAGGTTTTCTGGGAGCGCTGTCGCTCGCGACGGCTTTTGCCGGCTGCAGCACCACGAAGGGCATCCAGCCGACGCGCTTCAAGCCGTTCGAGGTGCCGGGGCTCAAGCCGCGCCCCGATTTCTGGAAGGTGCGCCCCGCCGAGATCATCGAGCTGTGCGAGAGCGCCACGAAATGCTCCCGCAAGGAGGTGATCTGCCATACGCCGCTCGGCTATCCCGTCTATGCGCTCTTCTACGGCGACTTCAACGATGCGCCCCCGCAGACGAACTGGTCTGCCGGGCAGGGTTCCACCACCTACCGCAACTACTATGGCCGTAAGCAGGGCGGCGTGCAGACGTTCCTGTTCATCGCGGGCGTACACGGCGCGGAGCCGGAGACCGTGGCAGGCGCCATGAACCTCATCAGGATGCTTGAAACCGGACGAGACTTTCGCGGAAAGGTGGATGACGAGATGCTCGGCCTCGTCGGGAAGTACCGCTTCATCGTGGTGCCGTGCGTCAACATGGACGGTCGCGCGATTTCCCCCGACCATCTCCACGAGATCGACTGGGTCACGTTCCGCAAGGTTTCGCAGGGCACCTGGAAGGATGGCTCGCTCGTCGGCTGGCGCGGCAGCAAGGCGTGGTTCCCGCTCCCGCTCGACAAGGTAAGCTACCCTGGCGGCTACCCGAACGCCGATGGCTACAACATCATGCACGACGCCGCGCCGGGCGACATCCGCACCGAGGAGTGCAGGTCCCTGCTGAAGCTCGCCGCCCGCTGGCGCGTGGACGCCGTGCTGAACGGACACTCCTACGAGTCCGAGCCGTCAGTGCTGCAGCCGAGCGGCATCGACTACCCGGAGAAGCTGGCGCGTGCGCGCGACATCCGCTACCAGTGCAACCTCGCGCTGCACAAGGCCGGCATCAAGAAGCTCGCGCCGAAGCCGCCCGCCGAGGACAGGCTGCCCGGACCGGGCTTCAACATGAACAACATGTTCGCCCTCGCGTCCGGCGCGCTCACGCTCACGCTCGAATGCTCCGTGTCGTACGACAAGGCGGACCGGCCGCACGCGCGCGCGAAGCCAGAGCGGCTCTACACCTTCGACGAGTTCATCCAGACGACTTACGTGACGTTGAAGGCGTTCCTCGCGGCCGGTCTCGAAAAGCCGTTCGTGAACCGTGGCCCCGAGATCGTGTACAGGGATTAGCTGAGGTGTTGCGAATGCTCGCGCTTGTCCCGCACCCGTGTCCTCATGCAGAAGCTCTCCGAGCTTTCTAACGGTGACACCGAGCCCCAAAAGTTTGCCGTTTTGTTTATGTTGTGGTACAATATGCGGCATGAAAAATCTGATAGTCACTTTGGCTGCCTTTGCTGCGGTTGCGGTTTGGGGTGGGAATCGTGCGTGCGTCGCTGGCGCGTGTGCTGAAAAGGCGTGCGGCGAGGATGTTCTGAAGGAGCGTCTGCCGGAGATATTCGCCAAGGCTGCGGCGCATTACAAGGCGCTTGACGCCGCCGCCACACCTCTCATGAAGAACCCCAAGATGAGGGGCGGATGCGGTACCCCGCACGGCTGGAAGGGCTCGACCGGCGAGCTGGACATGCGCAGCATCTACTGGTGGACCGCCGGGCACTACCCCGGTTCTCTTTGGTATCTCTACGAGGCGACCGGCGACGTGTTCTTCAAGGAGCGCGCGACCGCCTGGACCGAAATCATCGCGCCGAACTCCAAGGTCAGCGACAACCATGACGTTGGCTTCATCATGTACTGCTCGTTCGGCAACGCCCGCCGCATACTGAAGACCGACAGGTACGACGCGCTCCTGCTTGAGACGGCCGCTTCCCTCTCCAAGCGCTTCAACGACAGGCTGGGGCTGATACGCAGCTGGGGCAAGATCGAGGAGACCAAGGACTTCCTCGTGATCCCCGACAACATGATGAACCTTGAGCTGCTGGAGTGGGCGGCGAAGGCCAAGGGAGGCGACGCACGGTTCGATGCGATCGCCCGCTCGCACTCAGACGTAACAATGCGCAACCACTTCCGCGCCGACGGCGGCACTTACCACGTGCTGAACTACTGCCAGTCTGACGGGCGCGTTCAGGAGATCCGCCGTGGCCAGGGCGCAAGCTGCTTCACGGCATGGAGCCGCGGACAGAGCTGGGCCATCTACGGCTACACCATGATGTACCGCGAAACGCGCGAAAGTCGCTACCTCGACTTTGCGAAGAAGCTTGCAGACTTCGCCATCGGCAATCCGAACATGCCGGAGGACGGCGTGCCTTTCTGGGACTATGGCGCGCCCGGAGAGGAGCGCGACACCTCGGCTGCATCGATCATGGCCTCGGGCCTGCTGGAGCTGGCGGCGTTCACCGGCGGCGAAAAGGGGCGCGCATACCGCGCATTCGCGGTCAAGCAGCTTCTCTCCCTTGCATCGCCGGCATACTTCTCCGAGGGCGGTGAGATTGGGCATTTTCTCCTCAAGCATGGCGTTGGGCATAAGCCGGGCAAGAGCGAGGTGGATGCCCCCCTCGACTACGGCGACTACTATTTCCTTGAAGCTCTGCTGAGGGTGAGATGAAAGAGGTCTTCGCCTATGTGATCGGCTTGGGAGCTGCGGTGATGATGCCGGTCATCTTCACCATTCTCGGCGTCGCCATCGGCATCAAGCCGTCAAAGGCTCTCAAGTCGGGTCTGCTTGTGGGCGTCGGATTCGTTGGCCTGGGCGTGGTGACGGCGCTGCTCACGTCCAACCTCGGCCCTGCGCTGAAGGGCATGACCGAACTATATCACCTCAATCTGCCGTACTTCGATCTTGGATGGCCTGCTGCTGCTGCGGTAGCCTACTCGTGCGCGGTGGGGGCGTTCATCATCCCTGTGTGCCTCGGAGTGAACGCGCTGATGCTTGTGGTCGGCGCAACCCGCACGGTGAACATCGACCTCTGGAACTACTGGCACTTCGCCTTCCTCGGCGCGATGGTGTTCTTCGCTACTGGTTCGCTCGCGTGGGCTTTCTATGCGGCGATCGTCCTCTACGTGATCACTCTCTGCATGGCCGACTTCACGGCGAAGGGTTTCCAGTCGTACTACAAGGACATGGACGGCATCTCGATTCCCCAGCCGTTCTGCCAGAGCTTCACGCCGTTCGCGGTGGCAATCGGATGGGTTCTCGACCGCATCCCAGGGTTCTCCAGGCTCGACATTGACGCAGAGGGGATGAAACGCAAGTTCGGGCTTCTCGGCGAACCGCTGTTCCTCGGACTGGTCATCGGCTGCGGCATCGGCGCGCTGAAGTGCGACTCGTGGAAGGCGGTCGTCGACTCCGTGCCGCAGATACTCAAGCTCGGCGTGACCGTGGGCGCCGTCATGGAGCTGATCCCGCGCATCACGGCGCTCTTCATAGAGGGCCTCAAGCCGATATGCGAGCAGACCCGCAGCTTTGTCGAGCGACGCTTTTCGGGGCTGAAGGGGCTATCCATAGGCATGTCGCCGGCGCTTGTGATAGGCCATCCCACCACGCTCGTGGTGTCGATTCTCCTGATTCCCGCAATCCTCTTCCTCTCCGTGTTCCTGCCGGGGAACAAGTTTCTGCCGCTCGCCTCTCTCGCCGGCATGTTCTACCTGTTCCCGTGCGTGCTTCCCGTAACGAAGGGCAACGTCCCGAAAACCTTCATAATAGGGCTTGTCGCGCTTGTCGCGGGGCTCTTTTTCGTGACCAACCTCACCCCGGCGTTCTCCAAGGCCATCGCCGCAGCGAACTGCGACGGAATAGCGGTGCCGGACGGCTTCGAGGGCGGCGCTGCGCTTGACTTCGCCTCGGCGCTGTGGTGCTGGACAATCTTCCATCTCACGGTTTCGCTAAAATGGACTGGCGCGGTTCTCGCAGGGCTTCTTGCGCTCGGCATGGCCTCCGTCAATTTCGTCAGGATCAGGAGGGGAGGGACGAAATGAACGCTCCGTCTGCATGTAGGGGCGGCCTGTTCGCGGCGGCGGTCGCGCTGGCGGTAGCTGCGTGCCGTGCGTCCGTGCCTGCTGATGCGCCTTATGTATCCAAGGATGAGTATCTTGATCTCGTTGAGGCGGCCGTCGCCGCATATGACGACGGCCACATAGCCGAATACGTGGCGGACTCGGACGCGAACGGCGTGAACGAACACGGTTTTCCGAGGCTCGCCGCGAACATCGGCACGCTCATATCGGCAGGCCGGATGCAGGGGCGGCGCGACCTTTTCCGCCGCATGATGTCCATCTGCTGCCGCGACGCGAAGAAGGGCATGATGACGAAAGAGGGCAACGAGTTTTCGGTGAAGGAGCTCGTCGCCGCCCTCCTCGAAGTGGAGCGGGCGGGAATCTTCGACCGCTCCGTCACCGACGCATGGAGACGCGATCTTGCAGCGGTGGATCCATGGCGGTGCTACCGCGTGAAGCCGGAGGTGGGCGACACCACGCGTTCGTACAACTGGTGCGTGTTCGGGTGCGCGAGCGAGCAGGCGCGCATCGCGGCAGGGGTTGGCGGAGACGCATCGTTCGTGGACCGGTACATAGCCGACCAGTGCCGGTGGTTTGACGGGAACGGGATGTGGCGCGATCCCCACGAGCCGGCCGTGTACGACCTCGTCACGCGCCTGCAGTTTGCGCTTGCGCTCTCGATGGGCTATGACGGCCCGGCGCGTGCGCGGCTGGAGGAGTTCCTCGACCGGGCGGCGGAGCCTACGCTCGCCTTGCAGTCCGCCGCCGGCGAAATTCCCTTCGGCGGGCGCAGCAACCAGTTCCTCCACAACGACACGATATATGCGGCCCTCTGCGAGTGGTACGCCGCCCGCGCCATGAAACGGGGCGACGCGAAGCTCGCGGCGCGGTTCCGCGCAGGCGCGAGAAGGGCCGTCGATTCGCTCAAGGCATGGCTCGCCGCAAAGCCTGTGCGCCACGTGAAGAACCGCTATCCGCGCGGCACCGGCAAGCGCGGCACCGGAATAGGCTGCGAGGGATACGCATACTTCGACAAGTATATGGTGACGATGGGGTCCTGGGCGATACTCGCGCGGCGCTTCGCCGACGAGTCGGTGCCCAGCGCAGTCGAAGATGGCATGGCGAATCCATCGTCCTTCGCCACCACGCCGTTCTTCCACTGGGTGTTCCTGCGCGCGGGCGACTACTCGGCGCAGTTCGACTACAATTCCGACACGCACTACGACTGCGACGGGCTCGGGCGTCTGCACAGGCGCGGCGCCCCGACCGCAATCTGCCTTTCCACGCCATGCGCGGCGAAGCCGTCGTACCTGACGGAGCTTGCCAACGAGGAGTCGCTCGCGTTCGCGCCGGCCGGCGGCGATGCGCTGGTGCCGGACGGAAACGGGCATGACAAGCACTCCGCATGGGCCAACTGGAAGGTCGGCACCCGCTTGTGGAAATGCCGCCTCACGGAGAAGGGGCTGGAATCCACGCTCACCGGCGACGGTGCGCTGGCGATGAGGCTGCCTGCGTTCGAGTTCGACGGCGAGAGCGGTACGGAGGTGAGCTGCATCGGCAAATCGCTCGTCGTGCGCTATCGCGGGTGGGTTTGCTCGTACGTGACCGACGGTACGCTTGCCGACACCGGCCGCACATGCTGCAACCGGAACGGGCGCTACCGCGTGTTCGAGGCGCGCGGAAAAGGGAGCCTGTCCGTTACCGTAGCAATCCGCAAAGAGGGCGTATGCCTGTGTGGAGAGGCGCCCGAGCGCGCGCACGACTTCTTCTGGGAGAACGACCGCACGGGCTTCCGTGCGTACGGGCCTGGCGACGTGCACAAGTGGAGCGGCATCGACGTGTTCAACAAGGCGACGGCGGCGAACCTCGTGGTGCGATTCCTGCGGCGGCTCGACAAGGTGGGCAACTGGCACAAGAACGTGAAGGGCCTCGGCATGGACGACTATGCCGTAGGGCCGGGGCGCGGCGTTGGCGGTGTGGCGTTCCGCAAGAACGGCGAGTGGCTCGCCGACTACGGCAACTGGACGGACTGCCGGGTTCTCGCCAACGGCGACGAACGGTGCGCGTTCGAGCTGGACTACCGGTTGCCGTTCGGCGGCAAGATGACGCTGGGCATATCGCTGAAGCGAGGCTCGTCCCTGTTCGAGGAGACGGTGTCCTTCTCGCCCGGCACTCCGCTTGACGGCGTGGAGGTAGGCGTGGGCCTCGACCTCAACGCCGCCCGCGAACACACCGGCGACCTGTTCGTGGATCGGGAGAAGGGCATCGTGTCCCTCTTCGAGAAGCCGCACGGCCGTCCCGGCGAAGAGGGCTCCATGATGAACGCGGTGTGCGCAATCCCTGGACGTGGCGCGGTGGCGATGGCGGACGAGCCGAACGGGGCCAAGATGCTCATGACGCGTCCTCTTTCCGCCGCAGACGCGAACGGCAAGCCGGTGATAGCCGTGCTTGCCGGAGCCGACTGGACCGAGGCCGGGCGCTTCCGGACGGCGGCGGAATGGCACAGGTACGTGACAGACTACAGAAAGGAACAGAAATGAAAATGGCAGCAA
>CAMPAA010000034.1 GCA_946631345.1 uncultured Verrucomicrobiota bacterium | reverse complement strand
GACATCGCGCCCGAACCCTCGTCAAGCTCAAGCATCTTCAGCCCGTTTGGATGGGCTTCGTCGGTATAGCATCCCAACGCAATCTTCTGTTTACCCACATTCATGTCCGACAGGTTTCATTAACGTGGAGATTATACCAAAAGGCCTCTCCTCGATAAAACCCACACCCGGCAACTTCTCCACCAAATCAGGCAAAGGAGAATTGGCAATAGACAGTGATTCCAACGCGGGAAAACACTTCACCGCCTTAGAATCCATTCCCTGAAAAACGGATTCGAAAAAGGGTTCATGCGCGAAATTACACAAAAATGCGCTGCGCAAATCAAGTCTGAAAATTGCGCATTCTTGCGCAGCGCAAAATCCAGCATTGCATTTGTTGTTTAGGGACACGCCTCAGATTTCTCCGCAGCTGCAACCGCGGCGACTTCGCCGCGACATGTAATCAGTGACGGCACTCGCTTATTCCCAAGGGATTTCATTGATTCTATGAGGTCTTCGCGCCCGAGAAAATCTTTGTCTGGGGCTTGTTCCCGCACGATTCCCAAACCCTTGAGAATAAAGGCTTTTATGGGGTCTGTCCCCGCTGAATTCACCAAATCAGGCAAAGGTAAAAGATGAAGTTTCACCTGCCTCACCACGCGAGCTCGGCATACCCGCTCGATGGAACCGGCATGGAAACGAGCCCCGCGGACGAAAAGTTTCGCGGGCGAACCACATCCGCATCTATTTTTGATATAATACCGCTAACGAAAGGAGCGAAAACATGCCAGCCGTATTAAAAGCGATTGATGCAATGAACGCATCCGAGAAGATCCAGACGATGGACTATCTTTGGTCGTCTCTCGAAGTCGGCAATTACGAACCCCCAGCATGGCATGGGTTAGAGCTCGCACGGCGCGAAAAGCTCTATGCCGATGGCAAAATCCCCGTCTATGATTGGGCCGATGTAAAAGCACGTCTCTCAGCAAGGCGAAACGCACTTTGACATGAAAAACGTTTCGGCCCACAATGGGCCGACCACTGAGCGGCGTCCAGCGGTCATTCCGCCATCGTCTTTCGGCGCGCCCAGTCCAGAACGTTAGTGTCTGGAGCTTGTTCCCACGCGATTCCAAAACCCTTGAGAATAAAGGCTTTTACGGGGTCCCCACAGAATTCGTATGTCGGCAAGAGTCACGCCGCCGTCCTAGCGAAGCTTGCCGTTGCGAAATACGATTCCAGAATAGTCCTTTGGGTCGATGGCCTCTGGCGCAACAGTCGCGGCAATCTTGCGCTCAAGTTCCCTTCCATACCATGGGGTCCCCATGGTATTATAAGCGGCGGAATCTCATTTGCCGCCTTCCCGGACATCTCGGCTTTGGCAACCGTATATCTATCCCATCTCCAAAGTCGGCATATTATGCACAACTTTAGAAACGGCAAGAACAAGATCAACGTCTTATGCGGGAATATCTATCTCCGATGGAGCTTCAAGCAAAGAACTGACGTGTTGGTCTTTGTGCCAGAATAGAACGAAAGGCAATGTCTACCGCCATGTTCAGTTGCGTTGACGTTCCCTGCGTCATAAGCGCGTTCCTCGTTCCCTTCGAAGAGAACCGTGGGCTCCGGCCATCCTGTTGGATTGTCAAACACGGCTTCGGCGTTCGCCCTGCGGCATTTGAGCTTCTTCGCACCGCGTTGGTAGTAGTAATTGAGCACTGTCTTTGTCGTTTCGTCATAGATAAGACTCGGAGTGGATTCAAGCACATCCTCGATGTTGGTGCGCTCGCGCTTCCACGTTTCGCCGCCGTCGGCGGAGGTCAGCTGAAACTGGCATCTTCCGCCGCTTTCGCATCGGGCGATGGCCAATATCCTGCCGCCGCCAAGATACACTGCCGACTGCTCCGTGGGCCATTCGGACTTTCCAAGACCGCGTTCAACCGTCCGCTGTTTCCAGGTTCGTCCGCCATCGATGCTTGTCAGCGTGCCCCACGAGTTCACTATAGCCTTGTTCCTGTAATCGCCAGCGAACCAAAGTGACATCAGGCCCTTTCCCGGAACGGCAAAAATGTCCGTTATCTGAACGGGGCTTGGGTCGAGCATTGGCGCCGATACTTTCTCCCACGCCACACCGTCGGCCGTTCTCCAGAGGTCGTGGAACGTCCCTTCTCCAAAGCCACGCGGGCCAACGCGTCGAATCCAAAGGAGCATCGCGCCGGATGCGTCAAGTCCCTTGCCGACAGACACTTCACCCCACTCCGGAGCGTTGCAGACCGAAACCTCGTCCGACCATGTCGCGCCGCAGTCCTTCGACACGCGGGCGAACACACCGCGCTTCCCCTCGCTCACCGTGTGTGCCGATCCCCGGCTGTACGCACAGACGAGCCTACCGCCCACCGCCTGTATCATCGGCCATGCATTGTAGCCGGGACTCGATTCGATGACGCTCACGTCATACACATTCATGGCAGTTGTCTCGGCATTTGCCCGTGCTGCAAAACCAAGCAACGCTGCGCCGACAAGCACAAACGCCGCGCTCCAACATTTTGCATTGACAATGGGTTTCATGGTTGATCTCCGAAACAAATAGGGAATGGGTTGTGATGTCACCATTCGTTCGCGGCGTTTGTTGTGGAAATGTCCGAATCGAAATAGCATGGACGCATAAGGCCGCGAATGGGCCGCGGTTCGGACAACTCAAGCTCTATGATGTCAATCGTGTTCTCACCGCAGACAAGAAAAGGCGCGGGGCAGTAGAGGCTCAACTGCGGGCCAACGTTCCAATAACGTCCGATGTTGTGCCCGTTCACATAGACCGTCCCCTTCTTCCACTTCGACATGTCGATAAAGGTGTCGTCCGTCTTGTCGAGTTTCACGATGGCGCGGAAGTGCCCACCCGAGAAGCCGTCATGACCGTCGGACGCCTTTTCCGCTACGACCGATTCCTCGGAAAGCGGCTTGAGCGCTGTGCGCCAGTTCGAAAGTGGCTTGCCGACCAGATAGACATCACCGACGATTCCCTTTCGATCGTACTTCATCCCTTTCCCGAAGTTGATGTGCCCCATCGCTTCCACAACAATCTCCAGCACGGCGGATTTCCCGCGCGCTGGAATTGCGACTGGAGTCTTTCGCAGCCTGCGATCAATTGTCGCGATGCGCTTCCCGTCAAGCCAGATTTGCGCGTAGTCCGCAATCCGGTCATATGTCAGCTCTGCCGCATCGCCGGCCGGAATGGACGTGCGATAGAAGGCCATCCCCTGATTCTGATCCATCTTCTCGAAATAGAGCGGGCGGCTCGTCTCGATCTCCGGCCCAACATTGTCCCTAATGTTCGAGTAAAACGATGGCACCACTGTACCAAATGACATCGAAGGAATTTCATACGGAACAGGAGGCGGCTCTGAACCGAGCGCGTTCAATATGATTTTTCTATAGTCGAAATACGCCTTCGTCGGACGGCCCTGCTCGTCTATTGGGGCGCCGTAGTCGTAGCTTGTGAGGTCTGGCTTATAGCCGCCTTCACCCCCGTCATTCGCCCCAGCAGTGAAGCCGAAAGACGTTCCCCCATGCGCAACGAAGAAACAAAAGGAGCGGCGGCCTTCCATGAACCACTTGACGGCCTGCGTTATGTCCGACGGTTCCCACTTTCCCTCGCCCCAGTGACGAAGCCAGCCTGGGTATGTCTCGGCAGAGAGAACGGGGACCCCGGGGTTGTACTTCTTCGCAAAGCTCCACTTGCTCTCGTTCATTGCGGGGTCGAAGCCGACGGCGATTTCGGAGTCCGGGTATATGAGGTTCTTAAGAAACCTGTCGCCTGCTCCGTCGGCCATGTAGAACGGGCCGAACCCGCGATTCTTCCAGAAGTCCTTGACCCACTGCAGGTATTTCACGTCCTTGAACGGCCAGCTGCCATATTCGTTTTCGATCTGCGTCAGCACGATCGGTCCGCCATTCTTTGCGAGGAACGGCTCGGCTATACCGGCGATGGCCGAAAGATATTTTTCCGCCTCTACGATATAGCGGGCGTCCATTGTGCGCACGGCTATGTCGTCTTTGAGGAGTCGCGAAGGGATTCCGCCGAAGTCCCATTCGCCGCAGCAGTACGGACCAGGACGAAAAAGCACCCACATACCCTCATCTTTGCAGATCGAGAGGAATGCGGCGACGTCGCGGTTCCCGGCCTTGAAGTCGAACGAACCGTCGGGCTGCTCGAAGTCGTTCCACATTAAGTAGGACGAAATTGCATTGAGGCCCATTGCCTTGCACATCTTGACGCGGTGACGCCAGTATTCTCGCGGGATGCGCTGCGGCTCAAGTTCTCCTGCGCGTATCTGCAAGGGCTTCCCGTCAACCAGAAACTCCTCACCGTCTTTGCCGCCAAATGAAACCATATGCGAACCTGCTGCCGCAACCGCACAAACAGAAATTGCCGCTATCGTCGTAATCGCTTTCATCTGAACACCCACTTTCATTTGGTGCAATTGCACTGACTACGATGGTCATTTCCTGTTTTCGACCTTGATTCTGACGACATGCTCGCGGCTTTCTCCGGGCGCAAGCGAGCACGCTTTGTTCATGAACGGCTCAAGGCAGTAGAAACGCCGCCACTCGTCCGGCTCAAGCGTCTCGCACAGCGGAGTGCGCTCCACGCCCGGGTTCCACGCATACCACGTGTCGTTGCCGGATGCCGTCACCGAATATGCGACCTTCCCTGCGCAGTCCTGAAGGTCATGCGCCTTTCCGTCTGAGGCAAATTCTTTTATCACACATGGCTTCGGCAAACGCTCGCCGTCAATGGCGACGTCGCATGCATCGGACACAGCAAAATAAGGATGCACGCCAAATGCCGATTCGTACGGATCCTTGCCCGTGTTCGTTTCAGTAATCTTCAGTTTCAACGAATCCGGACCGTCAACGGAAATAAGCGCATGAAGCTTGAACGGATGGGGCCATATCTTCATCGTTTCCGGAGAGGATTTCGCTTCAAGCTCGACACCATTCTTGCCTATGCGCCGCACAAGCCGCCATTTCAGATACCGAGCAATGCCATGTTTGGGAAATCCCTCACGCTTGCCGAACCACGGCCAGCAGACAGGCAGTCCGCCATGGACCTCCTTGCCCCAAGGCGTATTCTTCGGCATGAAAAACGCATCCTTGCCTTTCAGCACCTCAGGCTTCCAACTCGTCACGGTCGCACCGTCATAGCGCACGCACATCCTTCCGTATTCGCCTTCGCATACGACACCGTTGCGCTCCTCGTCGCTGACATACCGCGTAAGTCCGCAAAACGGCTCGCAAAGGTCATCCTTACGTCCATCCTTCCAGACCTTGCGCAATCGATATTCGTGCCGCGAGTGGGCCGGAAGGCCGCGATCGACGTATCTCGCCACGCGATACGGGATGCCGTCCGGCGCCTCGTTCGTCACGCTCGCGAGAAACTTCCCGTCGCGATAGAGTTCATAGTGGTCGAAGTCCTGCGACATCTCCGCACCCCAGAGAAGATACATCTGCCCGTCCCTCTCTCCATGACCCGCACGGGGCTTCTCGAGAAGTCCCGTCCACTCCGGCGGCATTTCGGCGACGGTCTCTCGCTTTATGTGCGGCACGTTGTGCGCGCGCATCCACTTCGCATACGGATTGAGCCAATCTTCGCAGACGCGCGGCACATCTGCATTCTTCCAGCAACCCGCATACGATGTAATCGAAAACCTAAACGTGAAGTTCATCGAATCGCCGTCCGGCTGATGCATCTGCAGCCAATCTGTGAAGAGATACGGATAGATCGCCGTTTTCCCGGCGGGCGGTTTTCCGGTATAGCAGGTCTTGTCGGGATGTATCTCGCCGAATTCAGTGAGCGTTGAATCGCGCATCATTAGCGCAACGCCAAACTCCCCGTTCTCCACCGCGCACCAGTCGCGGACGGCGCAGTAGGCATCCGTCGTCATCGGGTGGCAATCCTCGTATGGGCGGATCACCGCACCGTTTAGATGAGCAGTGAACACACCGTCCGGCACGGCGAACGGAAATGCAAGATAGCCGTACCGATAGTAGCGTCGCGAATTGAAGAGGTCGCGTGCATGTTCGAACGTATCGACAATATCAATGCGCTTCGCATCGTCCGACAGATATACGCGGCGCTTCACCTTCGCGCCAAGTGCGGTTTCTGGATCGGACTCCCATGTCTTGTGGTTGTCGCGCGTGTAGAGAAACTTGTTTGCCGGGCCATCGATAAGCTCGCGTTTCAGCTCCTTGTCGTAGATGGAGTATATTACACCGTTAGTGACGACCACGCGGTACCAGCGGTTTTCGGCGGTGCCGTTGGCGCAACACACACTGGGAGAACGGGCGTCTTGCCCGTTCACAACGGGCGGGACGCCCGTTGTCCCTGTTGCCAAGCCAAGCTTCGACACGGCCTTGGCGAGTTCGTTTGATGCTGTCTCTGCCGCGCGCTCAATCCAGTCGCGGTGCTGCATCCACGTTTCGAACACGCGCCGCCCCCGGTAGCCGCTCGTGCCGTAGGAATGTTCGTCGTTCAGAATCAAGTACCACCATGCGCGGTCGACGGCGGCGCGGTCGATAGTCCCTGCGAACGTGCCGAGGCGCTCCGCCGTTTCAAGCATCCTGTCGGCGTTCAACTTGTCGGACAGAAGTTCTGGCGTTGAAGCCGCGTGTTGAAGCCATCCGCCTGTCATTTCGCCGGTCAGCGTCGGGATTTTGTCGCCGAAGTTCTTCTCAAGATATTCAAACGGTTCGTCCAGTCGCCCGACTGTGCGGAACTGCGGCCACGCCCATTTCGCATTCCACTCCGAAGCAAAGTCCGCAAACGCCGCAGTCGGCCATTCGTCGTCATTGTACAGCGACGCAACCCAGACGTCATACGGATATTTGCTCTCCAGAATCGACAAATATGCAGGCATCTTCCGCTCGACCGTCGGAATATCGGGACTTTTGTTCCCTCCTTCTATGCCTAAACGGGAATATCCTCCGGTGTACATTGTTGAACACCACATGAGAAGCGACTCGTCGCTTCCCGGCGCACACCAGCGGAATACCATCGGAATCGGCGAATCGTATGAAACCTCCACGCGATTCCCGCCGCCCATTGCATCAGGGTTGTATGTAGCACCGGGGATCGACAAATTCTTGTTCCAAATAGTCGATGGAATTGGATTCCACTGATTCGGGAGGAACAGCCCGTACTTTATCCCCGCCCGGACATACGGCGCGATGACGGAGCAGCTGATGCCGGGGTTGTCGCACATAATAAATGTCTTTGTTCCGATGCCCCACTTGTCGGACAGAATCTTCTTTGTGAGAGTAGACCGCTCGATCTCCGTTCCCGAAAAGAGATGCGTATGGTTCCCGGCACACGTCACGCCAACGTCCATCCGTCCGCGCGCAATGTAGTTCGTGACGATGCGCCACGCGGCGTCCATGCCCTTGTCCTGATGGTAGTTGTCCCAAAACCAGAACCCCTCCATCACGTAGCGGTACGCGGCGGGATCGTCGTCCGTGCGCGTGTCGGCGTCTATGAGCCGTGCCGCCTCGTCGATGCGCTTCACCGTGCCGTGGCGCTGGATGTACTGCGAGTTGTGGAGCCCGATGTCGGTATGCGTCGCCACGAGCCCGTACAGTTTCCACTCCCGCACCGGCGGAAGACCGGCGGGAAGCTGGTTCGTCGGCACAAGTTCATAGACGGTATTCGTGCCTTCAATGCGCGACACCATCCGCCGCCCGTCATGCGTCAGCATGGAGTACGCGGTAATCTGCGGATTCGGATCCTCGCTACGCCATTCAAGACCCGGGACTTCGCGCGGATGCTTGGCCGTGCCGTCAAAAAGCGCGAACGAAACAAGCGAAATGTCCGGCTTGCCCTCCGAAACCGCAGACTCGATGCAGATATGGTTCCAGCCCTTCTTCAACTTCACCGGGTAGGGTTCGCGAAGAACCGGCATTTCGTCCACAAGCGTCTGCTCCATCAGCGGCGAATAATACCGCCCGATAACAGGTTCCTCCACGACGCCAGGATTCTTCCATTCTGGCGGCGGCAGTTCTTCCCCGTTTACGGACACTGTGGCGTTGTAGCGGTTCCACTGCCCCTTCTTCGGGAAGCACGGTATGCGGAGCCGCCCATAGTTCATATCGACTCCCACGAGGTCTATCCACGCGCCGCATGTCAAGTCTTCGGGCGCTTTAACCCATGTCTCTACCGCGACACGCCCTTTCGCATTCGGAGCAATGGCGGAATGCTTGCGCCAAAGCATCGAAGCGTCGGTCTTCAGCCAGAGAGCACCGGAAGCGACATCCTTGGCAAGTATTTCTCCCGTTTCACAGTCGCGTACGCGCCAGCGCATTGCAGTCTGAGCGATAAACGGAAACGGATGCGCAAAATCCTTGAGGACGATGTCGCGCTGGGCGACAATCCTTTGTTCCAGACGACTGGCCTCGTCAAATGCCGCCGTGCCGGGACACGGCATGAGGGACGCGCTTTTGATATCGTCCTTATCCCGCCCATGCCAGAAATTGTCTCCAAGCGCGACAATAGACGGGAACACAACGCACAATCCAAGTTGCGCCATGCCGCTCTCGTCTGCACAGGCATCCTGCCATGCACAGGCCATGGCGCCAAGCTTCCGGCTCTCCTCGACATCCTGCCAGCATGGCTTTATGAAAGTCGCGCGGGGAACGACGTCGAAAGGCGTCCAAGCCTCAATATAGAGCCGTGTCGCATCGAAGAAGGGATGGGGACTTTCGGCGAGGAACTTGGCATTGTGGCGTCCCCACAGCATATCGACCGCCCGGCAGGACGGATCAAGCGCCATCCCAGGTGCCCACACGACGGCATTGCGCCCCCTTCCGTTTACGGTCTTGGCCCATTTGCTCGGCCAGTCGAGAGGAACCTTGACATTCTGCGCGTAGACTTCATCCGTGCCAATATGAATGAATGGCATGGTCTTTTCGTCAGCCAGCGAACACAGCTCTTCGTACAGTTCGGACACGACGGAGTCGATACCCGGCGAAGCCATCGACTCGACGCCCATTCCCTTGCGGAACGCCGTGGTGTGTGCAGGAAAGTCCATCTCGGGCACGACCGTGATGCCTCGCTCCGATGCGTAGCGCACGATTTCCCGGAAATCGTCGTGCGTGTAGAACTTCCCGATGTTCCGCGTGAATACGGAATCTGCGTTCAACTGGGGGTATTTCTTGGATTCAAGACGCCATCCCCAGTCATTGCAAAGGCTCCAGTTGAAGATGTTCATCTTGTAGGCGGACATCATATCGATTATCGCCTTGACCCCCTCCATCTCCAACCAGTTCCGTCCGCAATCGATCATGAATCCGCGCCACTTCAATGCGGGCCAGTCTGTAATCGTGCATTTGGGCAATTTGCCGCCTGAAAGCGCTTCAATCTGCTTCAAGGTCGTCCTTGCGTACCTCGCCCCGGTCTCTCCGCCCGCAGTAATTTGACAGCCGCCATCATCTATAGAAAGGATGTAAGCCTGATCCGCCACGGCATCGGGAGCACCCGGAATCTTCCCATAGACCACTTCGGCCTCCGGCCCAACGGCAACTTCGCCGCCGAAACGGACGATTTTCTGCGGTGCCGGCACAATCAAATCCAAGATATCTCCGGCAAACGCGGAGACCGCCGCCAGCATGACGGATGCTGTTATTGAAAACTTCCATTTATTCATTTCGACATACCAGCCTTTCATCTTGCGGCCGCTTCGATGAGATCGGCCATCTTGTCGCGCCACGAATATAAGGACGATGGATCCCCAGTAAAGTTTTTCATCGTATCGACCACGTTTGCCGGCACCGCCAGCAGCCTCTGCGCCTTCTTGCGCCAGGCATCGTCACCCCTGCCTTCGGAAAGCATCTTCTCGAGTTGCATCGCGTATGCGTAGTCCTCAAGTCCGTCCCTGAAGTTCTCAAGTCGGATCGTCGGAAGCGGCATTCCATCCGGGCCGGCACACGTCCACGAACCATCACCGTTGAAAAGCCCGTGCGAACGCGGATTCCAATCGGTGAACGGACCTGCGGTTATACACCGGCGCGACTGCCACGAGGCAACGGCGTAATACAGGAAACCGTCTGGACGGTACTTGACCGTCTGGGCTCCCATGAGGATCCGGCCTTCAATCGCCGGACTTTCCACGAACATGTTTGCGTATGGTGCAACCGGATCGCAGCAAATATACCACCATACCTTATGCCCCGCCTTGCGCGAGGCATCCGCCTTCTTGGCGTCATAGAATTGGGAGAGGGGTGTAAACCAGTCGACAGCATCCAACGGCGAATCCATACCATAGCTCGGATCCCTTGCCGTCGTGAATACCTTTACGCCTGGCAAGGCACGTTTTATTTCTTCGACGGCGACCTTGACATGTGGCGCAAGTTCGGCCTTCGCCTCATCGCAACCATAGACATAGGCGTTCTTTTCAATGCCGAGTTCCTTCGCCTCTTCATAGAACCGGACAAGACGCGGTATCGTATCGTCCCGCCATGCGTCCGTCAAACCGTCTTTCGGAGCACAATTGAACACACCAAGATTGAACAGCCCGAGCCGTCCCTGGTCCCGAAGCCGCTTCAATGCGGGGATGCGGCCAAGGTCGCTCTTGTGGTAGAGGGCATCGTATGATATGTAATAGTCCGCAAGGAAATCGACCCATTCCTGCTCGTGACGCTTCCACATGTTGCAAGGGGACTGCGGATCCGCAAGAAGCACCTTTCGCTGATTGCCCATGGAACCTGACGGACTTGGCGAAAAAGACACCGCAAGCGGCAACGCGGAAGTACGGTCAAGAGAAAAGCAGTTCACCGTCACTGAAAAAGGAACACGCACCGTCTCCGCGGATTCTGCCGACACAAGAAGCGCACCTTTGTACACGCCGGCCTTTTGTCCGTACGGACACCGGACACGAATCCAAAAACTCTGGACGTCCGATCCTCTGACGTCAACACCATCCATGAAACCCAGTATCGGGTCCGGAATCCAACCGGAATACGGGCGTTCCGTGACACGGACGTAGCCGGGCGGGTTGTCGCTCTTGACGCTGCGCGCCACCCTGTAGGGCGGACGGGAGGTCACGTTCATATACCCGACGACATCGCAGTCGATGTTCGTCGCGCAGAAAACGGAATTGCCGTCATCCGCGCGCAAATCGTCTTCGAGCTTCACGCGCACATTGCGAAGACCCGCATCGACATCGGTCGGCGCGACAACAAGCTGTACGCTTTCGCATTCGTTCTGCGCAAGCCTTACCGAAAGTCCCTTCTCCGTCAATGGCTTGACGGAAAAATCGCCTCTTGGCAGAATCTTCTCCATGGATGTCGCCCACCCCAGCAACATGGCGTCGGTCCGCAATGTCATTGGGTCTTTCCATGCATCATGCCAGAACCGGGCCAGAGCGCGGCAGTGGGATTGTTCCTCTTCCAACTCCGCCACGGACTGTTGTGCCGCAAGCCGCAGGGATCTTTCAAACGACAGTAGATCGCGTCCTACACCTTGGCCTTGGGGAGGCGACGGCTCTTCTCCTTTCTTCAAAAGACGGATGCGATCTATTATGACATCGTATCCCGATGGATGATTGGCCGTGAACTGGAGTGCTTCCACGTTCTCCGGCCTGACCGTCGCCGTCCAGCGATCGAGCGGCAGGATATGCTGAACGTATCCCCCGCCATCTGGCAAGGGAAGTGAATACCGTGGGCCTTTGCGGACCGATCCTCCTGGAGAGACGATGCCAAACCCCAGCGCATCATCATATCCCCCTTTGGACACGATATCAATCGCTATGCGGTTATAACCCCTCCAGTCGGAAAGCGGAGAGGCGAGCCTGAAAGCCGGATAGCGAGGCGCGCCCTCCTTCCAGGCGTCGCAGGAAACTAAGATTGCATGTTCGCCCGATGTCGCAAGGCCATTCGTCACAGATGCGCGAAAGCACTTGTCTTTCTGATTCAGGGATATCGCGCTCTGTTCGGCTTCCGATTCAAAGTCGAACAGAACGAATTCTCCGAGCACTGGAAAGGCTGCCGCAAGCGCTATGGCAAAAGCGCAATTCAAACGGGCACTTGTCACAGTAAACTTCCTTGCATTCAATCAATCGGGCAGACAATGCGAAATCCAGTGTTTTTCTCCGATGTGACAGTATTTGAGATTTTTGACTTCCTGTAAGCGGAGCGGCAGTTAGGCGCGGTGACACCTGCAGCTCCTCCTCTTCTCACACGTCCGCCGGCTCCGTTCCCAAAAAACTTATAGGTCGTCCCTGAAAGGCTGTCAGTGGGATTGACCGGATCGAGATTCACTTTACCTCCAAATGTAGAGATATCGGCTTCATACCAATCCAAGCAGATCTCCATCAGGTTCCCATGCATGTCGTAAAGCCCCCATGAATTCGGCTGGTACGAACCAACAATCGCCGTACCGCCTTCGGAAGCAAGCACAGTGCCATCGACCTGATCCCATGTTTTGTTGCCCGAAATTTCCTTATGATTTACATTGTAGCGCCCGACGTGAGCCAAGTTGGCGTCTGACACCGAAGAAGACGTTGACTGATGCAGAACAGTCTCGCCATTCCCCCATTTCCCGTTGCCATTCCCGGCACGGCAAGCGAATTCCCATTCCGCTTCGCTCGGCAGATCAAACTTGAGACCCGTAATGTTATGAAGCCTTCCGAGGAAGGAATCGGAGTGTGGATCGTTCGGCCACAGATAATCGTCGCCATGATTCGTAAGGAAATTGCTGGAGCTTCCGCTGGTCACCGTCAAGGGATTTGCCGCCCGAATTTCGGCGTATGAAATTTGCTCTACAGGACGATACGCCCTATCGACAGTATTCGTGAAATAGGACGGCCAATGCTCTGGCACGACGATTGCCCACTGCGCCTGTGTTGTCTCGAACACGGCCATGTAGTAGTTGTTGGTCAGCTCCACCTCGTGCGCGGCTTCAGTATCAATATTGACGCCACTTACAGTCTCTTTACCGGCGCTTCTCGATTTCTCCGTTCCGTCGGCGTAGCTGCCCATCGTCCACCTGATGTTCTTGGCCATGATCTTGCGCATGACGAGCTTGGTGGTTTTGTAGGCGGGATTGTTCGTGATTGCGCCGACCTGGGAGTAGTCTGACTTCGGCAGGAAATCGGCACCGGGATAGTACCTTTCCGAGTCCGCAACACCGGAGGCCAGCAAATCGAGAACCATGTAGTCTGGCGGATTGTCGACGGCATACGCCGTGACGACGGCTCTGGCCTGCACGGCTACACCGTCGAGTTTATGGTCTGGCCATGAAAGATCCGGACGCCAAGTTATTGTTCCGGCAACAGAATTTCCTTCAGTCAAGGTCGCGCCGACTTTCTTCCATACGTCGCCTGACGCATTCCAAATCGCCTCGCCGCCGATCGACGCCCATTCGTCGGAGTCGGACGTGGCATTTGCGACGACATTCGTCTGGATGTCGAGCGTTATCACAGCAGGCGAATCCGAAAGCGTGTAGGATATCGTCACAAGCCGGTTTCCCGGACCCTGAACCATGCTAACGCCGCTGACTACCGGCGCGGGGGTTGCATCGGCATACGCGACTGTAGACGCGAACAACACTATGCTGGCAATGAATAGATTTTTCATCGTTGATTTTCCTTAGTTGTTTTGTTGGAGTGAATGGTTCTTAAGGGTGCCTCATCTGAAAATAATCAACAACCCAGACAATGGGCATGAGTTTATAGCCTTGCCCACAGACGACATGAAGGTGTAAAATCTCGCCTCAAGCGAAATGCCAGTCGACTTTCCGGCGCTTACCTTAGCTGCGTCGGCCGCCGCAACCGGGTCGCCGGATATGATGAACGTATAATCTGCCATTGTAGGCAATGGAGCCACAAAAAGCGCTGCGGCAGCAATCACCATAATAACATGTCGTTTTACACGAACCTGCCTCATCATTGCTATACTCCTTGTTTTGGTGTGCATTATACCAAATTCCGCCGCTCGGCAGCAACCCCAATTCGGCAACATTTCTGCCAAATCAGGCAAAGGCGAAATGGCGGCTTGTGCTTTCAGCGCAGAAGCGGAACGTCACTCCCTGAAAAGATCGTCGAGCGTGACGACAGACTGGATGTCGAATGCGTTCGCGTTGCGCTTCAGTCCGCTTGCCGAGACAAAAGTCAGATGAACGGCATTTCTGGTGCCGGTCTCGGAAATAAACATCTCGCGCCGCCCCCTGAGTTTGGCGTCGTATGCATCAGAGATCTCAAACGGTTCGGACGTACACTTCATCTCGCAGAGATTTGTGACGGCGTCGTTCCGCTCGATGACGAGGTCAATCTGCGCACCTTCGTCCCCTTCGCCGCTCGCACGATGCCGCCAGGCATACTGCCGCGTGATGACTCCCGATATCCCCAACTTCTTCTTGATCTGATCGACATGAAGAAGCGCAACGCGTTCAAAGGCAAGTCCGCGCCAGACACTGGCTTCCTGCGTCCCGGAAAACGTCCGCCAGTAGTCGGATGGCGGATTGTCCTTCCCTTCTATGAACCTGAAATAGAACAGCGTGAAGTTGTCGACAAGCTGAAAGACGCGGTCCTTTTTCCGATTGCCGGGAACAGAATACGCGCGAATGAAGTCGCACTGCTCAAGGACCGTGAGCATTTCCGTCAGCTTGCCGTTCCCGGGAACTCCCGACAGACGAATGACCTCGTCGCGGGTCATTCCGCATTTCTTTCGGCCGAGAGCGCGGACGATGGCCACATACGGCTCCGGATTCCTAAACAGCGATGCGTAGAGATGCCTGTACTCATTGCGCAGTTCCGCTCCGGGCGCAAAAAGCAATGTGTCGATGCTCTGCGCCATTCCCTGGTCGCTGCGCAGAAGATCCCAGTAATAGGGCACCCCACCGAGAATCATGTAGCACTCCAGCAATTGCATCCTGTTCATGGCAACGCCTTTGGCACGGACGAATTCCTCGCACTCGTGCAGGCTGAACGGACGCAAATATATATGACGGCTTATCCGGTTGTGAAGACCGCCGACGTCATTGTCGATCTTGTTCAAAACCCAGGATGCCGCCGAACCGCAGATAATGAGTACGATGTCCCTGCGCATCGTACACCATCCGTTCCAGAAATGGTCAAGCGCCGCAAGAAAGTCCGACCTTGGAGTGTCCATCCACGGACACTCGTCAAGAAAGACAATCTTCCGTCCCTCTGGCTTCTCTTCCAGCAGATCCTCAAGAAGATGAAAGGCCGCAAACCAATCCTTGGGGATTGACTTCTTGACCCTTCCATACCGCCGCAGCGATACGGCGAATTCGGATAATTGCCTTTTCGTGGCATCCTTGACCGGCACTTCGCACCCGGCGGTGTCAGTGAGAGTATTTTTGAGGCCAGTATGCTCAAAGGCGAACCGATACCGACAAGTCTCCCGAATAAGAAACGTCTTCCCTATGCGGCGACGACCGTAAACCGCAATAAATTCAGACTTTTCCGACGCAATCAGATTTTCAAGATCTGTACGTTCGCGTTCGCGACCGATTATCATATATAATCCTCCTCATCATTTATTCGTGCATATTTTATCATTAAACCATGCCAAATGTCAATCGTGTCGGCACAAAAAGACAACTATAACCAATAAATCTTGATGTTTATCGTGGATAATCATCCAAAAGTCAACTACAGATGGTGTTTTGGACAAAAATATAGCTGCGCACTAAGCAACTCCCGCCAGATCTGGCAATAAGGGAATTACGGTCTAAGGCAGCTTATCGGGCAGACGACGATTCCGTCTTTGCGCTGGTATGCACAATCTCCAGTAGCCGTGACAATCATCTTGAATGCGACTTCCCTCTGCCGCGACGAATCGACAATGCCCGAAAGGTCATTAAGCGTCCTCGCGCCTTCTTCGATTAGCGATTCGCCGCCAAGCTTGACCTCTACAAGTCCGCTCGTTCCATTGCGTAGATGAACGACCGCATCGCACTCCAACCCGTTGCGGTCAAGATAGTGGCTGACGCCTCCATTCAAAGCGTCCGCATACACCCTCAAGTCGCGCACGGCCATTGTTTCGAAGAGCAATCCATACGTGCGGATGTCGTTCATAAGATCCTCCGGGCCGATGCCAAGCGCCGCAGTCGCAATGGACGGATCCGAAAAATACCGGGTGGGCGACATGCGAATCGCAGTCCTCGATCTCAGCGCCGGACACCATGCCTCGGAATCCTCGACCACGAATATCTTGCGCAAGGCATTGAGATATGACGACACCGTGTCGTCGTCCGGTCCGTTGCCATCCCCTATCGTCATGTCCTTGCGGATGTTCACTATGGTGGACTGCGTTCCCTGCAGCCTTGCGTACGACTTGAGCAACAGCCTTGTGCGCCTTGGGTCTCGCGAAACGCCGTCAACGCGCGATATGTCTGAATTGACCACTGCATCCACATATTCAAAAGCACGGTCAAGCGCCGTTTCGCCGTCTTGGCTTACAGCCTGCGGCCAACCGCCGCGGCAAACAAGATACGCCGTTTCCGCCAAAGACCTTTCAACGGCCTTGCCGGGCTTGAACGGCTCACCCTTGAACAATGCCCCCAGAGAAACCGTCCCTGACGATTCTTCCGACTCCCATAACGACATTGGACGCATCCGCACGCGGACTATGCGCCCCGTGCCCGAATGGACGATATCCTTCTTTCCGCTCCGTTCGTTCTTGTCATCGGGAGGAACCGCCGATCCCGTGAGTATGTAGTGCCCCCATCCCGCAGAATGATCGACATCGTAACGTATTGCATCCCAAAACCTCGGTGCATCCTGCCATTCATCTATAAGGCGGGGCTGTTCTCCCTTCATCAATTCCGTTATGTCAGTTTCCGCCTGGACGCGATAGCGATCTCGCCTAACTGGATCAGCCATATAAAGAACACTCTTCGCATGCTGCTCGCATGTAGTTGTCTTGCCGCACCATTTGGGGCCTTCTACGAGAACAGCACCTGCCCCCGACAGTTTACGCTCCAAAACTGCATCCAAAATGCGTTTTTTGTAGATTTCACCGTTTTTCATGGCCTAAATTATAGCACAAACTGGCCCCGGAAATCAATAGCGTTCGGTGAATTAGCATATTTTCATTCGGTGAATTGGCACACTTCCGCTCGGTGAATTAGCATATTTCCATTCGGTGAATTGGCATACTTCCGTTCGGTGAATAAGCAATCAGCAGCGGCTTTCTTTCTGTTTTTGAGGTTTGCGGCTTTGCGTTTTTGTGAAGCAAACGAACTCGGCAGCGCTCCCGCCAAATCAGGCAAAGGAGAAATGGCGGCTTAAGGCAGCTTATCGGGCAGACGACCGCGCTGTTCAGGTTCAAGAGGCGTGACGCGCCGTATTTGATTCTTATTTTATCCCCTTGTCTAAGCAACGAAATATTATTGATTTCAAGAGAATTATATCATATTTATAGCATACCGCGCAACTGTATCGTATATTATTCCACTAAATAGTATATTTATATCACGAATCATATATTTCCTCAGTCGTTGCCATGTGGGTTGCCTTTCTTGGCTGGCATGTATTATACCGCCATTTGGCAATATCCCACTCTCGTCGACTTCTCCGCCAAATCTGGAAAAGGAAAAATGGCGGCCGGTGCTTTCAGCGCAGAAGCGGGACGTCACTCCTTGAAGATGTCTACGCGTAGTGGCCACGGCAGGCTATGATGCAAAGCGCACCATCAGCCGTCTGATTGTAAACAAGGCGATTTTCTTCATCGATGCGCCTTGACCAAAACCCCTGCAAGTCACCCTTTAGCGGCTCCGGCTTGCCTGTTCCCGATGACACTCCATTGCGCTCGATATCCTGCACGAGTTTGTTGATCTTGCGCAAAGTCTTCTTATCTTGCGACTGCCAATAAAGATAGTCATCCCACGCCGCGTCAGTCCACGTCTTGCGCATCGTCAAACCTCTATCAGTTCATGCTCTTTGACGCGACCTGCGCGAGCCGCCTCCGCAGACGCGCGAAGGTGACGCATATTCGACTCGCTGAAAAATCTGTCGGCAGACAGTTCAAATGGAATCTTCCTGTCGCGGACGACACGCCGAACAAAGATGTTGAGCGCGGCATTTACACTTAGTCCAATATCAGCACAAATCTGCTCAAAACAGGCTTTTACACTCGGTTCAGCCCTCATGGTTATCGGCACAGATGTTGTCATCTTGATTTCTCCTTGTGCAATTTTAGATGTCTAAATGATATCATATTGCGCGACAAGTGTCAACATGGTGGGCTTTCCAATGCGATGCCGTCCATGGCGATTTAGTTCAGGGCACCATGTCTGACAAGCAAACAATATCCCATTTTCGGCAAGAGGTATGATATACTATCCAGCATGAAACAAGCCACAAAGAGAATAGTGCTGGCGTTCCGGCTCGCGGGAGAGCCCGGACGTCGCAAGCTCGACGGATTCTTCCGGTATATGGCCGACCACCAGCTCGACTG
>CAMPAA010000033.1 GCA_946631345.1 uncultured Verrucomicrobiota bacterium | reverse complement strand
AGTTCAGCGGCGTGGACGTGGTGACGTACGCGGTCATGGACAACCACGTGCACCTCTGCGTGCGCGTGCCGGAGAGACGGGATGTGGACGAGGCC
Source organism: uncultured Verrucomicrobiota bacterium (assembly GCA_946631345.1). Lineage (GTDB taxonomy): Bacteria > Verrucomicrobiota > Kiritimatiellia > RFP12 > UBA1067 > UBA1731. The sequence continues at coordinate 18,497 of CAMPAA010000033.1, read as the reverse complement.
GAGGTGCTGCGGCGCATGGCGGAAAAGCGTTTTCGCTCCGCGACGGGAACATCAATCGGCGATGCGATACTCGATGCCCGATTCGAGATGGTGCTTTCGCTTCTCAGGCACAAAGACATCCGGCTTGACGCCATCGCAGACCTCACAGGATGGAAATCTGCGGCCGCTCTGCGTCAGTACTTCAAGCGCAGGGCAGGCGTTCCCATGCGCAAACACAGGAAGCTATGCGTGGCTGACGCCGCCAGTCGCTCGACAAGTTCGGCGGGCGGCGAAAAAAAGAAAGCGGACGGCTGAGGGGAGCCGTCCGCGGAGTTTTCAACCAAAAGGAGTTCGCGTTCAGAACGAGAGACCGAGCGCAACGCCGCCGTAGAAGTTCCACGAATGGTCGCAGCTACGACCCCAGTCGGCGTTGTGGGCACGCGCACCGTCGCGCATGTTGGCGTCAAACCAGTAGTCGCTGTAAGCCACATAGCCGGTGAGCGAGAGGTTTTCGCAGATGTTCCAGGTGAGCTCACCCATGATGGTGGTGTCCATCAGCCCGCCATGGTCGAGAGGCTCGTCGGAGCCTTTGTGCTTGACGAAGTAGCCTGCGGCGCGCTGCGTGTTGCCCCAGCCCTGGCCGATCGAGGGACGGAACGCGAGGACAGGATCGTCATCCTCGCTCTCGCCGTCGATGAGCGGGAACTCGTGGCCGATGGAGAAGTTCACGTAGGTACCGTCATCCGCCATGAGGTCGCGCTCGATGGCGAGGGTAGGCTCAAGCCAGAGGTCGCCGAGCGAGAGCTCCAGGTTGAAGTACTGCGTGTCGTCCATGCCCTTCTCGTGCTCGCCGTCTTCATTGTAGAACTTGTAGCGGCGGATGTACTCGTAGATGTAGTTGAAGTCCACCGAGAGGGCGCCGATATCCTCGCTGATCTCGAAGTCGTGCGCCACGCCCACGATTGCGTCGAGCGTTGTGTACCGGCCCGCGCGGTTTCCGTATCCGCCACGCTTGCCGTTGGCCTTCGTGAGGTCGAATATCGACTCCACGCCGAAATACACCCAGTCGAAGAACGTGATCTGGGCGCTTGGCGTGACTATCGGATCCTTGCCGTCGATTACGCCGTACGTCATGTACCGCGAATCGAGCGCGACGCCTGCCTCTATCGCAACCAGTCCGGAAAGGAAGGAATCGTCCTTCTCCTCCTCCTGGGCGGCCGGCGCGGTCTCATTCGCCGCAGTCGGCACGGGCTTCGTTTCGTCCGCCGCCCACGCGCCGCCGCAGATCGCGGCTGCACAGGCGACTGTCATCAGTTTCTTTGCATTCATTTTTGTTTCACTGCTTTCATTGGATGTGAAAATCCTAATCTTGTTAGATGCGGCGAATTATATCATATCTCCGTTCCGCGCGCAACAGGTTTCTGCGGCAAAATCCAGCCCCCCGCACCCCCCCCCCGGGGAACGGCTCCGGAGCGCCGCGTCCATCCGTCTTTCCGCCTAATCGCGGTACTTGACGAGGGCGTCCACCGTATAGCCCGCCAGCCTGCCCGAACGGGCCGACAGATCCTCCAGCTCTATCACGAAGAGCATCTTGGCGACCTCTGCCCCGACTTCCGAGACCAGCCTCGCGCAGGCCTCCGCGGTGCCGCCAGTTGCGAGCAGGTCGTCCACTATCACCACGCGTGCTCCCGGCTTCAGGGCGTCACGGTGCATCTCAAGCGTGTCGGTGCCATATTCGAGCGCATAGCTTGCGGACACCGTTTCGCGCGGCAGCTTGCCAGGCTTGCGCACCGGCACGAACGCCTTGTTGAGCTTGTATGCGAGCGGCATGCCGAAGATGAATCCGCGCGACTCCATCGACACGACGGCGTCGAACTCCACCCCTTCCAGCCTTTCCGCCAGCTGGTCAATCGCCAGCCGCAGCCCCTCTGCGTTGCCGAGGATGCCGGTTATGTCGCGGAAAAGGATGCCCGGCTTAGGGTAGTCCGGGATGGAGACGATGTAGGATGAAAGGTCTTTCATATGCCGCCCATTGTACCAAATCATCCCCCCGGAATCAATTGGCGGCGAATCGCGCGTCATCATCTGCTCTGTGCATGGCGCTGGTACATCTGCGCCGCAGTCTCGCGGCAAGCGTTGACAAGCTCCGAATATGGCACGTCGCAGACAGAAACAAACCCACACTGGTAGTTTTCGCCATCATAGCGGCCGGTGAGCGACTGATCCGAATACTGGAACCAGTGGCAACCAACATAGCGGCGATTGTCCAGGCATGCGTTCACGTAGTCCTTGAAACACTGCGCCCGCTCTTCCTGGTTGAATGTCGGCGCGCAGGCTGTGTTGAGCAAACCGCGATCCAATGCGCCGAAATGGAACTCACCCACAATGATTGGCTTGTCAACTGAATCCGGCGGTAGATCCCATGTAGGACGACGTTCGTAGAAGTTGAAGCTCACAACGTCGCAGTGGCGCGCGGCAGCGCGCCATGCATCGGCCTCGAAACGCACGAGGCGACTGCCGAGATAGAGATGGTTTGGGAGCGCCGCCTTCATCGCAGCAGCGACAGTGGAGTAGTATCTCTCCGCAGCATCGGCAATGTTATCGGGCGACGACCAGGCCAACTCATTGTCCACGAACACGCCGACGCACCAAGGATCATTTCCTATCTTCTTGGCAAGCCGCTCCGCCTGTGCACGTATGTCGGCGGCGAACTGCGGTGAATACATGTCCGGCAGGTGCGCCCCTATCCCCTTCTTCTTGTTTATGCGAAGCCGCGTTTTTGACGAGAAGCTGATCGTCGCCACATACGGCGTTCGACGCATCAACCACACATAGTCATGGGACCAGTTGGCAATTGTGTTCACGCCCCACGCATGGAAACGCCTGTGCGCCGTATCGGCGAAGTGTGGTTTCCAGTCAGCCCCGTACTTGCGGATCTGGTTGACCTTCATGAAATTGACAACCTTTAGGCTCTTGTCGTCCCAGCACTGGTCGAGTTCCTTCGGGAGCCATTCAAAATACTTCTCGCGTCCATCCACCACGGAGTCGGTTGAGGCATATACGCAGGTTATTCCGAGCGAAAAGAAAAGATGTCCGTCAGGATCGACAAGCCACCACCGCCCATTCACCTTCTCGGTGCGGAAAAAGCCGGTCGCCTTGAGCTGAGGCCCGCCCTTCCACCCGCCAAACCTGTCTGCATCCGGAATGGGGCCGGACTGGTTCGCATCCAACCACGCCTCCTCGCGGCGGCGGGCGGCGAGGAGCTCTGCGTCAGAATGTATCTTGCCAGGCCATTCTGCATGCTTGAACTGACCGTAGCGGTCGCTGAACGGGAAGAAGTTTGTCGCTGCTATAACATTTGGCTTCACGGCGTCAAACGCAGACCTCGCGCTAAGCACGGCGAATTTCAGCAGATGCGGATTCCCTGGCTGGCACTGGAACACCTCTACCGCCTTCGTCTCATGGAAATCCATCGGCGTATCTGCCACGCAGCCAACGCGCCCCTTCATGCGCTCGACCTTCACCGGCACATCGGTGACCGTGCGCGCGTCCGCCAGCCGCACCGAAAGCAACCGACATTCCCCTGGCGGCACCATAGCGCTACAGCACGGCAGTCCGTCTCGGTTCTTCGCCCATTTTGGGAACACGTCCAATGCGAGCGATTCAACGCGTTCACCCATGTTGCTCACCACGACTTCAATCGCGCCTGCACCTGAAAAATCCCACGTGCCGCCGTCTCCCGGACACAGCTCCACGCCAGGCCAGCCATACGATCCGTCGCAGACCATCTCCAGACACCCATTCGCGCCCAGCGAAACCTTCGTGCCGGGACGCGCCCTGCACGCCGTGCCATCTGCCGGGAAAAGCGTCAAGTTCTCCGCCATCGCCGCAACGGCCACAAATGCGGCACATGCCAAAATGCAATTTCTTTTTGTCATCGCCACCACCTATTAATGCACAATCACTGCCGTGCCCTTGTGGAGTTGTACGCTCACCATGTTGTCTTTCACGGTCACAAACACCCTGCCGGTGATGTCGCGTCCTGCGTCCGTAATGAAACGATAGCCGGAAGGCAATGAGCCTGAAGACGTCGAAGCAAGCGCGAATAGCGGAATTATCCTCTTGTACGCGTTGCGCCATGTCTCCGGAACCACAACCGTCGCCTCGCCTGCCGCAAAAGTGACATCGCCGGAGAATGTCGCCGCCGCACTGGGAACGTCACCGGAAAACACCAAGTTTCCACCAATCGTAGTTTTCGCCGTGGATGTGAGCCGCGCTCCAACGCCGGATATCGCCACGGAATCTATCTCAACACGCGAACCGGCAACATCTGTTACGACCGCAAGCTCTGAATCAGACGCAAGCGCCACGCGCCGTACCTTAGCCGCCGCCGTCGCGGATACTGTCGCAGATGCGTCTGCGCTCAGCGTGGCAGTGGCGTTTGCCGCGACGGCTATCTCACCGTCGATGTAGCCTGTATCTGGAGCATCCATACGCTTCACGGAGAAGTTCTTCACCAATGTATCCACCTGTCCCCATGTGTTGCCGTGGGAAATCTGGAAATGCATCGGGTTTTTGACTTCGTTGATCCAGCAGCTCTGGACGCTTTCCGGCGGGATCCAGCCGAAGTCAAGGGAATGTCTTCCTGAATGCGCCTGATAGTAAATGCCTGCGAGTCCATCATAGATCATCCCTACATGAGTTGTCGTATTTTTCACCATAACAGGTATGGGAAACAACTGGCTGTGCTGACGGTTGGCCCTTCCAGAGTTGTCAGCCCAAAACTTCGCCCACTTGCCATACCACCTCATCGTAAGCATCAACGGGTACGCATATCCATCCCATTCCTGCTCGTTGATACGAGCGTAGTTGAACACCCATGAACTGATTGCATCCTGACATTTGACGAACCCCAGCTTTGTGTATTCGGTATTCTCGGCTGAGGTGCCGTCACCAGCCACGAGATCAAACGTGACAAGATACCGCTTCGTGCGATCAAAGTCATATTTAATCCGAATGATGTTTCTGGTACGGGTTCCATTCGGCTCAAGGCGAAACGAACCATCCGCCTCAAGCGCGGCTGCGTTCTCCACATATGCGGACGTATCGGTGTAGATTCGCGCCGTGCAGTTCGCCGCCGTAAACGGATATGTGCTGTCGGCAACTTGCTGCCAACCATGCGCCTCGCGTGCGCGGTACCAGCCGCGGAAGTTGCTGATGGTATGCGTACTCATGGGGACGCTGGCGGCGGTATCGTTCCACCAATCGCTGGATGCGGCAAAACCGATGTAGTATCCGTCCGGAACGGTAAGTAGTGTCTTTTCCTGGTTAAACGTAGGCCGCTGCACGGCGAACATCTTGTCGCCCTGCGTGATTGTGACGGTCAAAGTCCCGTTCTGGCACGTCACGTCAACATCCGACTCCTTCTTGAAGTCTATGCCGTCACCGATGGCAGCAAGCGTCTCGCTTTTTAACCCTACCGATATATTGTCCGCGTGGAGCTGCCAACCGGATTTGCAGTCGTCCCACAGGTTGATGCCGAATCCATCGCCTGCACCACCAGGCTGGGACCATGTGGAGCCGCATGTCGTAGGTTCTGCTGCCAGATAGAACCCGAAGAACCCGCTCCATGTCGCCGACTTCCCGGCATCGGAGTACTTCTTCGGCAAGGCATTGCTCGGCTTCCAGTGGAAACTCACGCCCCAGCTGTCGTGCATCTTGAGCTTGCGCCCCTTGTAGAATACGCTATGCACCTGTGCGGCGTCTGTCACAAGCTCCAACTCACCGGTGGCATTCGCGTGGGGTGGCGTCTCGTCGAACGAGAAGCGTTCGGTGACGGCGGTTCCGTTGGTGGAACCGTTGAAGCTCCAGTCCGAGGATGAATCGTTCCAGTCTGGAATCTCCTGAGCGCCGTTGATGGCCAAGAACCGATCCTTCAGTATGATTGACGCCCCATTGCCGAGGCGTATCCCGTGCTGCTGTAGAACTGCCATGTCAACCGGCGTTAGCGATGCTCCACCCGGACCATTCCACACAAGCGTGCCGCTGAACCCAGAGATGTGCGAGAGTTGGTTGGTGGTTGTGACGGTCAAAGTACCCTTGCCGACATATTCGATGCTCTCGTTCAGCGTGGATGCTGCCGTGAACGACATACCCGGTGGGATTAGTATCGTGCCAGAAAACGTCGCTGCCAGCCGTGCCGCGATTCCATCTGTTGCGATCAGGTGGCCATTGCCGCCAACCGTCCACGCGGCACCATCAAGAACCGTAAGCTTCAGGTATGTCGGCCACTTCACGTCCCAGATCGTGGAATCTCTTCCACCAGCTATTTCGCCAGTGAAGTCAAGCGGAGGCGTGAAATGGAGCACATAGTTCCTCCCAAGCATATATGGGATGATAGCCTTAGCGGAGCCTGTAGGCACCCCACCATCCCAGTTCTCGGGAACGCTCCACGCCGCCGGGTCTGTGTTGCAATTAGGTCCGATCCACGTGGAATCGGCAAGGAGCGCGGCAGACGCCGCCGCGCAGACAATTACGACAAGTCTCTTGAACTTCATCGGAAATCTCCTTTCCTCATCTTTGATGCCGTGGATTGTATCACATCAGACAACGCTGGTGTTATACTTTTGCGAAAAATATGTATGGGATGCAGTTGGATGGTTGTCGTACGCTGCCAACCCAAGTGTGCAACAGTTAAATGGAACGGTTGCGACTGCGCCATGCGCGCATGCACATTCCCATGCTAGACACGAAAGCCTTGCTGAGCGCTATGTCGGAACGATATCCGCACAGCGAGGCAATTGCACCTATCGGCGTATCGGTCTTTGCAAGCAGGAAGCATGCCTTCTCAAGGCGCACGTACTGAATCTCATCCAGAATGGAATGGCCCATCGCCTCCCGAAAGCGCATTTCGAAAAGTCTGCGAGAACCATTGATGCCCGTTACGATGTCGCGCACCGCAAGTCCATTGCATGCTTCGCGCCGGATCCTCTCGACAACTGGGAATATACGCGGTTCGCGGCGACCAAATCCACGTGTTGATTCACGTCGCACAACCATCAACGGACCAAATTGATCGAAGCACGTTCCGCCACCTCCTGAAAGTAGGCCGTCCAGCATCTTCGCAGCCTGATATCCTGCCCTCTCGAAATCCACCTGGATGCTGGATATGGGCGTAGAGGAGCCATCGCATACGCTTTCGAGGTTATCAACGCCGAGCAGCGTCATGTCGGCGGGTATTCTCCGTCCGCTCGTGCGGCAGGCAGAGACAACCTCTGCGGCGGTATTGTCGTTTACGGCAAATATCGCGCATTGCATCGGCAGTCTGCCGATAAATTCCGCAAGACGCTCCCTGCGCGACAGTTCGGATTCGTCGCGGCGTACAAACGAAATGCAAGGCGTGCCGAACTGCTTGGCGAGAGTGCGGAACGTTCGCTCTCTGATGTTGGACCATGGTCGGCATTCTGCATATCCGACAATGGCAAACGACTGCGGATGATTTGAGGCAAGTTCCCTGAACGCAATACGCGTTGTCATTTCGCTGTCGTGAACAACCTTCGGAATCTTTCCTCCATAGAGATTGCGTGCACAGTCCAGATACACTACCGGCATGCTGCCGAAGAACCTCGGCGGGAGGTCGGAATGTGCTGCGGAACACTCCACAATGCATCCCACATGGCGACGGCATGAAATGACCTTCGCTATTCGATCCGGGCGCGATTCGCGTTCGGTGCATATATCCACCTTCCAACCACGCGCACTTGCATAGCGACGGATTCCAGCCAATTTCATCTCCTGAATCCGCTCTCCCCGCTGCATATCAAGGTAAAGGATGGAGCATGCGTCATCCATTGCCCACCCTCTTTCCGATCTGAAGACACATCAACGCCCAAAACGAGGCAACCACACCGAGAACCTGCACCTGTAGCGCGACAGGAAATGCATACACCGCAATGAGCGCAGGCATCCATACACACCAGTTGGAAACGAGATTTGGCAGGACGACCTTACCCACGAAACCTTCTCGGCATCTGGAACCCGCCTTGCGAAAAGAGAAGTCGCATCCGAGCCAAAGGAAGAAGAGTGAACTGAGCGGCATGACGACAAACGGAGTCCACACAAACTGATCGACAAGCATCTTGCAGCACAGGATGTGCAAGTCAGCGCCTTCACCAAAAATCTTTGCCTGCACCGAATAGAACCACAGGTACACAACACCCCACGCCCCACACCATACAGCCTGCGCAAACATCTTGACCAGAGGCCTACTAGGCCGGATCGATCTCACGGTAATGACGAAGATTGCCGGAATCACCCCACAGAACACGGCCTGCGTGGCGAACGCGGCGAACGCACCCCACTCAACCTGCCATCTGCGTACCGGTTCAAACGCACAGGCGGCGCATGGCACAAAATAATAGGCGAAAACCATTACCGCAGCCATCAACCACAGAGCGGCCATCGGAAAAAGGTTCGCCCTTGCCGACGCCAATCCTATTGCGAATGCCCCTGAGACCACGTCCCCAGCGCATCGTGCGGGCCGATCCGCCACCTCACTGGGATACGAAGCGGTCAAGGTCTTCCTTCTTCATGAAGCCGACGGTCTGCGCCGCCACCTTGCCGCCTTTGAACAGAAATAGCGCGGGAATGCTGTTGATGCCGTACTTCGCGGCGAGATCGGCCGCCTCGTCCACGTTCACCTTTCCCACCTTCAGCGTACCGGCCCTCTCCTGCGCGAGAGCAGCCACAAGCGGCGAAAGCATGCGGCATGGACCGCACCATGGCGCCCAGAAGTCGACCAGCACCGGTATGTCGGATTTCAGCACCTCCGTCTCGAAGTTTGCTGACGTTAGTTCTATCTCCATTGCCTTTTTCTCCTTTGTTGTCGGCGGACGCGGAGCATCCACCTTGCCATTCTCTGTGCGAACCCCATCCTGCGCCGCAACGGGACCAGCCTTGCGTTCCGCGGCGACGGATTTGGCCCACGGCGCTGCAACCATCCACACTCCGAAGAGAACCAGCAGCGCACCGCTTACCGGGTTGATGACGTTGTAGCGGCTCTTTATGAAGCCAAACGCCGTACGGAACCTGTTGAGCAGCACGGCGGACAGCACGAACGGCACGCCCAGCCCGAGCGAATACGCCAGCAGGAGAACCGCGCCTTTCGCCGCCCCGCCCTCAGCTGCGGCCTGCATCAGCGCCGCTCCGAGGAACGCCCCTACGCACGGGGTGAGGCTCACGGAGTAGATCAGCCCGAACACGAACGCCGAAACCACGCCAGTCGGCTTGCGTCCGCTCTTCATCCCGGAGAACGGCAGACGGAACAAACCGAGATATCCGAGGCCGAACACGACGACAATCGCTCCACACACCACGTTCACCGCCGTGCGGTGCGCCGCAAGCGCCGCCCCGAGCGAGCCCGCGAACACGCCCAGCGACACGAACACCGCCGTGAATCCGGCCATGAACGCAAACGCCCGCGCAAACAACACACTCTTGCCGGCCGATGGCTGCGCCGCCCCAACCTCCCCAGCCGAGAAGTACGCCACATACACCGGCAAGAGCGGCAGCATGCACGGCGACACGAACGAGATTAGTCCTTCAAGTGCTGTCTGTATGATATTCATGGCTCTTTCCCTGTTGCTTCTTATCGCGTATTATACCATAGTTTGAGCAGAGCACTCATCGTGTTGTTATTCAGCCTATGAAAAATTATCGGTTTATCGGATGAGGCATCCGATAAAGTATGCATCTGGCGACCCGGATGGCACCATTCCCCCGTCTACACGAGGAGAGGTGCGCTGAGGGCAACATGCCCTGATCTACCATTTGCGAATCATTCACGCCCGCCCTGCCTTTTTTGCGGAGGCTGGTGGTTTTTGGGGCTTTTTGCCTTTGTCCTTTTGGCCCTCAAGGGTCCTTATCTGGTCGCGCAGATATGCCGCGCGCTCGAACTCCAGAGCGTCCGCCGCCTCCATCATCTCGCGGCGCAGGTCGTCAAGCACTGCCTGGTCCACGCCGCCGCCAGGCAGCGCGGACGTACCGCCTGCGCCCTTCCCGGTATTCTTCCCTGCGGTGTACACGTACACCGCCTCGTTGATCCTGCGCTTAACCGACTTCGGCGTGATGCCATGCGCGGCGTTGTATGCGATCTGCTTCTCGCGGTGGTAGCGCGTGATGTCTATCGTCTCGCGTATCGCGTCCGTCTCATGGTCGGCGTAGAGGATCACGCGCCCATTCACGTGTCGCGCGCAGCGTCCCGCCGTCTGCACGAGCGATGTGGTGGAGCGCAGGAAGCCCTCCTTGTCGGCATCGAGAATCGCGACAAGCGCGACCTCCGGGAAGTCCAGACCCTCGCGCAAGAGGTTTATGCCCACGAGCACGTCAAACTCGCCCTTGCGGAGCCGCCCGAGTATAGCCACGCGCTCGAGGGCGTCTATGTCGCTATGCAGGTATTCCACGCGTATTCCGGTTTCGTGGAGGTATGCGGTGAGGTCCTCTGCCGAGCGTTTCGTGAGCGTGGTCACGAGCACACGGTCGCCAGCCGCCGACACCTGCCTGATTTCCTCCATGAGGTCGTCGATCTGGTTCTTGAGCGGGCGAACCTCGATCTCCGGGTCGAGCAGGCCGGTCGGACGGATAATCTGCTCGGCGACAGTTTTCGACACGGAGTACTCGTAATCGCCAGGCGTGGCCGAGGTGAACACTATCTGGTGCACCTTGGCCTCGAACTCCGGGAAGCGCAGAGGGCGGTTGTCCTTCGCGCTCGGCAGGCGGAACCCGTAATCCACGAGCTTCTGCTTGCGCGCCTGGTCGCCGTTAAACATCGCGCGCAGCTGGGGCACCGCCACGTGCGACTCGTCGATGATGGTGAGAAAATCGTCGGGGAAGTAGTCGAGCAGACATTCCGGAGGCTCGCCAGGCGCGCGGCCCGTGAGCGGGCGCGAATAGTTCTCAATGCCGTTGCAGTAGCCGAGCTCGCGCATCATCTCGATGTCGTACTCCGTGCGTTCGCGCAGGCGCTGGGCTTCGATGTACTTCTTCGCGCCCTCGAAGTACTTCAGCCGGTCGGCGAGCTCCGCCTCGATGCGCACGTACGCCGCCTCCATCTTGTCCTTCGGCATCACGAACTGCTTGGCGGGCGTGATCACCGCCGCCGGCATCGAAACGCCAGTCTTGCCGGTCACTGGATCGAGCGCGCGTATGGAGTCCACTTCGTCGCCAAAGAACTCGACACGCACGCCCTCGACGGCGTAAGCCGGGAAGATGTCAACCACATCCCCGCGCACGCGGAAGTTCCCCTGAACGAACTCCATGTCGTTGCGGGAGTACTGTGCCTCGATGAGCCGGGCGATGAGGTTTCCGCGCCCCTGGCCCTCGCCCACCTTGATGCGCACGGCGAGGTCGCGGTACTCCGTGGATTCGCCGAGGCCATAGATGCAGGAGACAGACGCCACCACTATGACGTCCTTGCGCGCGATGAGGGCGTTTGTGGCGGAGAGGCGATAACGCTCGATCTCCTCGTTCACGGCGGCGTCCTTCTCAATGTAGGTGTCGGTTTGTGGGATGTACGCCTCTGGCTGGTAGTAATCGTAATAGGATATGAAGTACTCCACCGCGTTCTCCGGGAAGAACTCCTTCAGCTCCGCGAAGAGCTGCGCGGCGAGGGTCTTGTTGTGCGAGAGGATGAGCGTGGGCCTGTTCCACTTGGCGATGAGGTTGGCCATGGTAAAGGTCTTGCCGCTGCCCGTCACACCCTGCAGCACAAGCCTGCGTTCACCTGCCTGAAGCCCCTTCAGCAGCTTAGCCACCGCCTCCGGCTGATCACCTGTCGGCTTGAACGGGGCCATCAGCCTGAACAGCCCTCCGTTTTCCAACTCCATCCTTCTTCTCCTTCCAGCCTGCAATTATAACACAAACCTGTGGTACAATACCCGCATGAATATTTTTGACACCCATGCCCACTTCACGGAAGATCGGGAGAAGACTTCGGCCACGCTCGAACGCGCGGCCGCCGCCGGAGTGTCGCGCCTGATGGCCGTGGGAGGGTCGCCGGAGCTTAACCGCGCCGCGCTTCTCGCCGCCGACACCGCGCAGGCCGCCGCCAACACCGGGCACCTTCCCGCAGTGTTCGTCGCTCTCGGGCTTGACCGCGACCAGGCCGCGCCGCAAGGCACCGCCTGCCCACGCTACGACTTCTCCGCCGCTATAGACAGCCGCAGCCGAATCTCGGCAATCGGCGAGATAGGTCTCGACTTCCACTATGCGCCAGAATCCGCGCGCGCACAGTGCGATCTATTCGCCGCACAGCTTGAGCTTGCGCGCGAATTGGGCCTCCCCGTCGTGATACACACCCGCGATGCGGACGATGCGACGCTAGGCGTGCTGGACGAGAACGACTTCCACAACGGCATCATCCACTGCTTCACGGGAAGCGTGCCATTCGAGCGCAAACTCCTAGACCGCGGCTTCATGATCTCCATTTCTGGCATCGTGACATTCCGCGCCGCCGAGAACGTGCGCGAGGCCGCGCGCTACGCGCCAGACGACCGCCTGCTCGTCGAGACCGACTCGCCGTTCCTCGCGCCAGTCCCGAAGCGCGGCAGCGAGAACGAGCCTGCCTTCATCGTGCACACCGTGGAGTTCCTCGCCCACGAGCGCAAGACCACGCCCGATGCTCTCGCCGCCCTCACGACCGCAAACGCAGAAAGGATCCTATCATGCTGACGCCTGCCACCATCGCGCACATAAAGGAGCTGATGGCCGAGGCATCGGTGTTCGACGAGGATCTGGAGGAATCCTTCATACTCGGCGGCGGCCCGGGCGGACAGAAAACCAACAAGACTTCAAACGTGGTGCGCCTCAAGCACGAACCAAGCGGACTGCAGATACGCTTCGGCGAAACGCGTTCGCGCGAGGACAACCGCTGGCTGGCGCGCAGGGCGTTGGCCGAAGCCATACTCGAACGCGAGCATCTGCGAAAGTCGGCCAAGCGGCAGGAGATCGAGAAGAAGCGCCGTCAGAAACGCCGCCGTTCGCGCAGACAGAAGCAACGCATGCTCGATGACAAGCACGCACACGCCGAGAAGAAGGCAGCGCGCAGACCCGTCGACTGGTGACGCCAATATACGGCAGCCGCGTCACCGTATGCCGAGCACCGTGCCGAACATCTTCAGCATGTCCAGTTCGAACGCGTCTGTCGATACGGAATTGTACGTGCGCAGATTGACGACGGATGTGGAGCTTTCCTCGGCGGCTCCGCACGAAGAATCGATGTCTATCGAGTTGGAGGATACGGCAACTGTCGGCGCGGAATCGGCGCCGAGATTCGCAAGCGTCATCGGGCGGTACCCACAATCAACCTTGCAGACATCCTTGTCCACGTTGGAACGGTAGGCGGCGCGACATGTGACCGGCGCATACACATAGTACCCGCCGCGCACAGCTACATTCGTGCCAGCGATGCCGTCTGCACGGAGTGAACCGTCGTTTTCATCCACACACAGTTTGCCATCCAATTTTGAAATATCCTTCTGGTACCAGTCGCGGCAGAACTCACGCACGTTACCGTGCATGTCATAGAGGCCGTAGCTGTTCGGCTGGCAGGTTCCGGTATCGGCCATGGCGCTGCCGTTGTACCTGTAAACGGCAATCTTGGTGAGATTCGCATCCTCCGCATCGTCGGATGTGAGTATCGCGGAGCCGTCGCCCCACGTCCCTTCTCCATGACCACCGCGCGCCGCGAACTCCCACTGCGCCTCGGTGGGAAGGTCAATGACGACTCCGACACGGGTCGTGGCCAGCCCCAGCGTGGTGGACGAAGACGGAACTCCAGACGGATCGGTGCCACGCACATCCGTCCATCTGCTGTTGTTCTGAGGAGTGAATCGCCACCGATAGCCACTTGCATGGTCGCCAACAGCGGCTGACCCCACCGACTGCGCCTGAGCGTGGGTGAACTCAAACACTCCCATGTAGTAGTCGTAGTCGAACGTCACTTCATGCGCATCTTCCCTGCCGTCTGTGTCGCGGCCCAGTTCGCGCTCCGTCCCCATGTTCCACGCAACACCTTTTGAATGGATTCTGCGGAATGGAAGCCGGTACATGCGATATACGATGTTGGAGAGGATTCCGCCAGGGAGAAAGTCGACTGAGGGATAGTAGCGGAGACGGCAATCCGAAACCGTCAGGAGATCGGCCACGAGATAGTCCGGCGCATCGGATTCCGCCCACGCCTTCAGCTCCACGGTCACGCCCGAAAGCGCAACGCCGGGCATATCGCTGCGGGGATTCCAGGTGATGCGCTTGGTCTCGCCGTCAGCGACAACGAGACGGTGCACATCTCCCGCAAGCGACCACTGGTTAGTGCCTCCGACGGATTCGCCGCCCACGCGGAAATCCGCAGTCACGATGGCGTCCCCATCAAGCGAATACGACACCTCGACAACGCCGTCATCGCGCTCTGAAAGGACCACGTTGCTTATTGTCGCGGCGGATACAAACCCGAAAGCCGACAAAACCACTCCAACAGAAACAAGCGTCTTCTTCATGTCACCAACCTCCGTCCTTTACAGGGAATCAACCAATTCCTCTTCCTGAAAGCCATAGACCGAACAAAGCCGGAACCCCACCTCATGCTTGTATTGGTTTGGCACATAACTACCGCGCGCCGCAGACCGACAGGCTGAAGGTGCATTTCCGAAATAGCCTCCACGCACCGACTTGTTTGATCCTGCGGTAACACCATCAGCGAAATATGCCCCCCAAGAATTTACTCGACCACCCAATCCGGTGATGTCGGCCTGATACCAGTCGAGACAATACTCATATTCATTGCCATGCATGTCGTAGAGGCCCCAGCTGTTCGGCTCGTACAGACCAGGCATCTGTCCGGCGACTGAATTATCGCTGGACCAACCATATCCAAAGCGCGCGAGGCGCTTAAGGTTTGTCTCGCTCGCTGTCGCCGACGATATGATCGGCGATCCGTCATTCCAGAAGCCCTCACCATTCCCCGCGCGGCACGCAAACTCCCACTGCGCCTCAGACGGAAGGTCAAACGGGAAACCATCCGCCGCCGCCCGCATCTTGCCGATTATCGACGACGAGCTTGGTTTTACTGGCCATGAATACGTAGCCGCCGTTCCACGGATGCTGTTCCACGGGGTGTTCCTGATCGCCCGGATATTACGGTAGGTACCGCTACCAAAACGGCCGGTCTGATAGTATGTGGCCTCGAACACCGCCATCCAATAGTCGTTGGTCAGCGTAACGGTGTGCGCGCCCTCGTTTGATGTGCTGCGGCCTATTTCGCCGACCGATCCCATGACCCATTCAACGCCTTTTGCGCGGATGTGGCGCATCACAACCTTCGAGGCACGGTAGGTGCCGTTCGAGAGAAGTCCGCCAGGCAGTGATTCGGCGTTTGGATAGTACATCACGCGCTGCACTTT
Source organism: uncultured Verrucomicrobiota bacterium (assembly GCA_946631345.1). Classification (GTDB taxonomy): domain Bacteria; phylum Verrucomicrobiota; class Kiritimatiellia; order RFP12; family UBA1067; genus UBA1731. The sequence continues at coordinate 3,066 of CAMPAA010000033.1, read as the reverse complement.
GTACGCGTCGGTTGCAGGGGCGAGATCAACGACAAGGTAGTCTGGGGCATCGCCATCAGCATAGGTACTGAACACGACCTTAAGCTTGGATGCCTGCACGTCGCAGTCGGGCATATCGGAGCTTGGCGTCCACGTGAACGACCTTTTCCCGGCGGTAACACGCTTGTTCACGTCTCCTTCGAGCGTCCACTGGTGTTCACCGCCGATGGAGGCGTACACGTCATCCAAGACGTTAGTCTGGATGTCCACGACCACTATGGCATCATCGGATAGCGAATAACTCACGACAAGTTCGTCGCCTCTTTCCGTCAGTGACATGTCAGTCACCTCAGGCGCAGCAAAGGCCGTTGCTGACAGCATAGCGAAACATGAAACCATTCTCTTCATAGCCAAACTCCTTTCTGCTATTCAAGCCCGAACATCGAAATCACGCGATACCCAAAGCCAGAGACGTAATTGTTTGGGTTCTGGTTCCCATACCGATATGCAGGGCGGATTGATTCAACTTCGGCGGCGTGGTAGTTGCCCCTGCATACCCGTGTAGAACCGGCGGTCACGCCATCGGCGAGATAGGCTCCGTTCGCATTGGCGACGCCATTTGTGTTCCACCTGATATCTGCCTGATACCAGTCGAGGCACCCCTCCTTCACGTTGCCCATCATGTCATAAAGGCCAAAGTCGTTCGGCTTGTGGCTCCCGACCCGCTCAGGAGCATTGCCGTTGTACGAACACGACGCCTGGCCGATTCCGTTCGTGAGGTTGAACAACGTCATCTCCGTACCATCGCCCCATAGATTCTCGCCATGTCCGGCTTTGGCGGCATACTCCCACTGCGATTCCGTGGGCAGGTCGAACCATATGCCTGTGCGCAAATGGAGTTTGCCGAGAAGCGATGTCTCGCTGGGTTCTGCGGGATAGAGATTGTCGGCCCCGCGCACATTATTGTAAGGGAAACGGATGTGCGGCAGCGTATTTGCCTTGTTCGCGGACGAACCATCGGCAAACCACGCTTCCTGCCCCACCGTCATCTCGAACACCGCCATCCAGTAGTTGGACCGCAGCCGCACCTCATGGGTAAACTCATTTACAGTACAATAACTATTGTGCTCAGCCAAAGCCCCCATCGTCCAGGGGATGTTCTTGGCGCGAATGAAGCGCATCACGAGCTTCTGGGTGCGGTAGATGTCGCTTTCCGGGTAGCCGGGAATCGCATCCGCCGAAGCGTAGTAGCGATATCGCTCAGCCGCGTCCGGAGCGAGATCCACCACGAGGTACGGTGGTGGGCGGTTCGTGGGATACGCGGTGAGCTTCACCTTTACGCCAGTCACCTGGTTCGACGGCCAATCTACGGCGGCGTTCCAGGTGAAGCTGTGCGCGCCTCGCTCAACCTTCCGACCGATGTCGCCGGTGAAAGTGAGCTGCAGCTCCGGCCCTATTGAGGCGTAGACTCCATCTGCGACATTGGTCATCACGTCGCAAAGCACGATTGCAGGCTCGGTGACATGGTAGTTCACCGTGACTTTTGCGTTGCGTCCCTGCTTGATGGACGTTGACTCAACCGAAACCTGCGGCGCCGGAAACGCGAACACCGCCAATGGCCCTAGCACCGCACATACGGCGGCCAATCTTGCAGACCTGATCATGGTATACTCCTTGTGTGCCTCTGAATGGCGCGTAATATACCAGAATCATTTTTTTTTTCAAGCGGTTTTTCGCGGCAACCGCCGCGCCCTGCGTTTCATGCGCCACAGCCCAAATGCCGCCGCATTGAGCGATATTGCTACACAATGCTCACTTCATTCGGGTGACATGCCTTCGGCGCTCAGTCGCTACGCGCCTTCGGGGGATATGCCGCGTGGGAACAGGCCCTTACTTATTCCCTTTAACTTCTCACCGCATCGGCCCATACATCGTCCGCGCCGATGTCAATGTCGCCAGGCCAATTCAGCCAGCCGTATGAAACGCCTACGCGCTTGAACAAGGCGGGGTCGTTCAGAGGCTTATAGTAGCCCATACTTAAATACGGGCGGCAATCGAATATCCCACGCTCCCCGTTCGCGAACACAACGGCAATGCGGTAATCATCCAACGCCGTAGCGTCTTTCAGAAGTTCATATGTCTTGCGTCCCATTGCACGGCTCCTGTCACACAGTGATCTTGAAGAACGTACCGCTTTCGCTGTTGAGCGATTCCCAGTTAGCGAGAAGTTCCGCTTCATGCGCGGCAATGAACCCCTGCACAATCAACGTCTGATCGCGTGGGAAATCCCCTTTGATCTTCCGGCGCGCGAGAACGTCAAACACCGCCTCCATACCAGAATACCACGCATGTATGTGCGCGCGGTGGTGTTTCCCTTTCTTTTCGGGTTTCATCCTGATAAGGATGCCGTTTATCATCGCCAGTGTTGCCATTCTCTACGCTCTTTCGTTAGATGTTGCAATGTCATGTCCTCCAACGCCGTGTATTATAGCAAAAGCCCCCATGAACCGCAAACGGGGCGCGGCAATCGCCGCACTTCTGGGCTATATCCTCTTCAGGGAATATCGTTTCCCTCTTCTAGGGACATTGAATCCCCCTTCTAGGGACAGCGAATCCCCCTTCTAGGGACGAGGGAAGTCCCTTCAAGGGGCGGCCGCCGTCCTTACAGGCGTATGCCAGGCATCGGTAGGGCCGCCGCCGGTAGGGCGCGTTGCCCCCAACGCGCCGCCTCTCCGCGAAAAGCCGCAAGGGTCACGCTACCCTTGGGCAAAAGGTCACGCTACCCTTGCCCGAAAGGTCAGGTGACCTTCCCCCCATCGGTCAGGTGACCCTTACGGCAGCCCTACCCATTCAGCTATTCCACCGTCACAGACCACGGCCCGGCGGACGGCTTCTTGCACCGCGCCTCGCCCATGCCGATACCATCCACCACGAAGCCGATCACGTTCACCGTGTACTTCTTCAGCTTGGGCTTTTCACCGCCCGTTGTGGCGTACATCTTGAAGCTGCCCTTGAACTGCCCGGTCTTCGCCGTGTACTTGAGCTTCAGCCCTGCTACGTTGCCGTCGGGTATCGGCAGCTCGTAGC
>CAMPAA010000032.1 GCA_946631345.1 uncultured Verrucomicrobiota bacterium | reverse complement strand
GGCGCGTATTATACTACATCCTCCGCCTGCCCGCAAAGATGCCGAGCGCGAAGAGATAGCCGAGGCACACGAGAAGCACCGCCACCACGCCTGCCGCCCCTGCGGATTTCTGCGCGAAGCCGAGGAGCGGCGTCACAACGCCGCCGCCGACGATCGCCATCACCATGAGCGATGTGATCTCGTTAGCCTTCTCTGGAACGCGGTCGAGCGCGAGGCCCATGCACATGCCGAAGCTGTTGGCCGTAGCCAGTGCCGCCACGAACACGCACGCGAGGAACGCGAACGGCGAGCCGGCGAGAAAGATGCCCGCCGTGGCGAGAATTCCCAGCCCCATGCACCACGGGAAGCACTTCGCCGCCGATATCTTCGCGAAGAGCGCCGCCCCTCCTATCGCGGCGAGCGTTTTGGCGACGAAATACACCGTTGGACCCATTCCTGCGGTGTTGAGATCCACCTTGTACACGTTCTTGAGGTATTCTGGGATCGCCACGGCGAACCCTACGTCCGCGCCTACCGAGAACAGGATGCCTACCGTCATCGCCAGCACGTACGGATGCTTCAGCATGGCGAGGCAGCTTCCAAAGCTCGTCGTGGAGGATGAGGCCCCTCCCGCCGCACGCTCGTCGGGGATCGGCGTGAACCACAGCGCCAGCGCGGCGGCGACCGTCAGCACGCCGTAGAGTGGGAAGAGCAGCTTCCAGTTGCCGAGCGCCGTCGCGGTGACGTACACGAACACGGGCGTGAGCGCCGCGCATATCGCCTTCACGAACTGGCCGAGCGATATGCGGCTCGTGAGCTGATCCGCCGGCACCACGTTGCTCATCAGCGCGGGCAGCGCCGCCTGAATGATCGTGTTGCCGATGCCGAGGAGCGCGAACGACACGAAGTATATCCAGAACCGCTCCGCGTTCGCCGCGAACGGCAGGAACATCGCGAACACGGTTATGCCCAACGACACGAGCACCGTGTTCTTACGCCCGATCCTGCCGCACATCACTCCGGTCGGGATGGATATCAGGAAGAACCATATGAAGATCATCGAGGGCAGAAAGCCCGCCGTCACGTCCGACAACGCACATTCGGCCTTTACCTGGTTCATCACCGTGCCGATGATGTCGCAGAACCCCATCACAAAGAAGCCTGCCAGTATCGGCAGCAGCGCAAAGCTCTTTTTCATCCGTTCAGCCCTCCATCCCCGCGACGGCCAGCGCCGCATAGTCCCCGACAGCCTCGCCGAGCCCGGCCGGAACGATCCGGCACACCTTGCGCGCCAGCGGCAGCGCCTCCCGGTCGAGTATCGGATCGACGATCTCCATGAACAGGTCGGCGTTGCGCATGAACACCCCGCCGAGCGTTATGACCTCGGGATTCAGCACGTCGATCGTGAACGCCAGGATCGTCGCCAGCTTCTCCGCAGATTCGCGGAACACCTCGATGCAGTCCGGATCGCCCGCGCGAACGCGCTCGAACAGCTCCTTCGCCGTGAGGTCGAGGCCCTTGCGCATCTTCGCGAGCCGCGCGATTCCCGCGCCGGAGCAGAACCCTTCGGCGCTCCCCTCCTTGTTGTAGCCGACCGGCCCGGTGGGCGCAAGCCGGATGTGGCCGATCTCGCCGGCGTTGTCGTTGGTGCCGGAGTACAGCCTGCCGTCGATCACTATGCCGGCGCCAAGCCCCGTCCCGAACGTCATGAACACCATGTTGCGCGTGCCGCGCCCCGCGCCGAAGCGGTATTCCGCGAGCGCGCATGCGTTGGCGTCGTTCTGCACATGCACCGGAACGTGGAATCGCTCTGAGAAGAACTCGACGATCGGCACGTTGTCCCACCCCGGAAGGTTGGGCGGCGAAAGGATCACGCCCTTCTTGGAGTCGAGCGGCCCACCGCAGCTGATGCCGATTGCGGTTACCGCTGGCACGTCCGGCCCCTGCGTTATGCGCGTGATACGGGCGGCGAACTCGTCCAGCACCTGCCTCCACGCAAGCCCCGCCGTCGGGAATTCCTCCCGGGAGAGGACCGTGACCGAATCGGCCGTGCACTCGCCCGTCGAAATCGCGCACTTCGTGCCGCCTATGTCCAAACCAACCGCTATGCCCATGACTGCTCCTTCCTTTGCCGCCAATTATACCATACTTGCGTCCCTGGCGGGCGCGCCCCCCGTCGATGGCTTTGCGGAAGGTGAAACCACGGCCCGCCCGCTCCACCAGTTCGCAAGCATAGATCCGGAGAAGTTCATCCATATCGAGAAGATGTTGGCCGGAAGCGCCGCGACCGCGCTGCCAAGCACCCCCACCGCAAGCGCACTGGCCATGCCGCCGTTCTGCATCCCCACCTCGATGGCGACCGTCCGAGCCTCGCGCTCGCCGAGGCCTAACCTCCCGCCGACCAGCCGCACAAGCCAGTATCCGCTCAGGTAGCCAACCGTGTTGTGCACGATCGCGGCGACCACGATCAGCGCCCCGGCTGACGCAAACGTGCTGCGGCTTGGTGCGGTGAGCGCAAGTATCGTGAAGCATATCCCGCACATCGACACGACCGACAGCACCCTGTCGCACACAGCCTTGTGCTCCTCGAACAGCCTCCTGAAGATGCGGCGCACGACCCCTCCGGCCACAACCGGCACCACGACGACCTTGAGTATCTCGACCATCATCTTCGTCACGTCTATCTCCACGAAACATCCGGCGAGAACCTCCATCGCAACCGGGGTCACAATCGGAGAGAGCAGCGTGGAGCAGCATGTCATCGTCACCGAAAGCGCAACGTCGGCCTTGGCGAGAAATGCAATGACGTTCGAAGCCGTGCCGCCGGCGACCGACCCCACCAGCACGCACCCGGCGGCAAGTTCGCCAGAGAACCCGCAAGCCTTCGCCAACAGGAACCCGACCACCGGCATCACGGCGAACTGCAGAAACACGCCCGTTGCCACAGCCCACGGCATCTTCGCCACCCGAAGGAAGTCCGCAAGGGACAGCGTTGTGCCCATGCCGAACATGATCAGCTGTATCGCCGGCACGACCATGGAGAGAAGCTTCACGCCGCCCCACTCGGTGAAAAGCGAGGGGAACGCGAACGCCACCGCCGCGCAAAGGAGTATCGCCAGCCCGAACGCCTTCCCCTTGACTATGCCATGTATTACGGTCAGGTTCATTCAGCACCCACTCTGCTGCACGCAAGTGAACCAGGCGACCGCCAGCGGTAGATGTGCACGGCAAACGGCGCGAAGCCGTCTGTCAGGACGCCGCAGGAGCATGGGCTGGTGCGATGCTCGTACATCACCTCTACCGTCTGGGCGTCTGGCACTGTCAGTTCCGCCGCCACGGGCTCGCAGGTGGCGTTGACGGCGAAAAGGTAGCTGAAGCCCCCTTCCCGCTTGAGGAGACAGGTTACGGACGGGTTGCCATGGAAGTCCGTCGTAGGACCGGATATCACCTTCGGCGCGGAGGGCTGAGGCGGCGTGCGGGAGACGAGCACCGGGGAAAGCTCGCTGAGCCTGCCGGCGAGCTCGCATATGTTGCGCCACCTCTCCGGCGACGAGGTCACACCCTCGTTTGCGCCAAAACCCCCGTAGGTGTACCACGTCATTCCGTGAGCGCCATGCACCACGGCGGCGAACGTCATCGCGAAAAGCTGTTCGCGCGACGGGAAATGGCGCCAGCCCGACCAGCCCTTGAAGTACTGGATGATCGCCCAGCATGTGCGCGGCTTTCCGTCGCCATGCTGCCGCACGTCCTCGTGAACGCGCTTCATGTCGCGCACGACATCGGCCACGCAGATGCGGTCGGTGGCGTCCCCCGCCTCCTTGCGGACGGGGTATATCTCTGGCATGAACCCGTCCGTCGCCGTCACGTAGTCGGCGTAGCGAGAGCCGGCGCTGTTCGAGGTGAAGATTGGGTCCGCCTGCACCGTAATCCTCGTCGGATCCACGGCCTTGACCGCCTCGTCGTAGTCGGTCTCCTCCTCTGGCCGGATGTGTGTGGACGTATCGTCGCCGAGATACCACGCAATGATGTTCGGGTTGTGGCGGCCGATCTCCATGAGCTTGCGGTCCGGGAAACGGGCTGAGACCCATAGGCGTATGCCGTACTTGTCAGCCGCCTCAAGGAAACCCGGATCGTAGGAGTTGCCGTAGGTGTGGGCGAGGTTGAATCCCGCCTCCTTCAGTCCTTTGAACGCCGTGTCGAAGCTGTTCCCGTTGAACTCCCGCTTGCAGACCGCATACAGCCCGATCGGGAAGAACGGCTTGCCGTCGATGAGCGTCACGCCGTCGTCGCGCAACGTCACCTTCGGAGTCGTTGGCGCATCGCCAAGGTAGAACATCTTGCGGCTCACCACCTTGTTGCCGTGGAAGTCCGCCACGCACACCTCGGCCGTGTGGAGGCCCTGCGCCCAGCCGGCGGGCGGCGGCGCGAGCGTGATTGCATCGCCGTTCCGGATGGCCTCCGCCGTGCGGTCTGCGCCATCCACGGAAATCTTGAGCGAACCCCACCGCACGACCGACTCCGCGTCCGCAACCGAGATCAGGAACGGCTCCCGGACGTTGCGCGTGGGGCTTGCGCTGATGCGTCGCACGCGCGGAGGTCGCACATCGCCCCGTTCCGTCCAGTTGCGGTCGGTCCGTCCGCCCACCGTAACCTCGCGCAGCACCGGCGTGGACCTGCCGTCCGAACGGAGCGTCACACGGTACTGCACCACGGCGGCGTCCGCAGTGAACGGGCTTGAGTAGTACGTCCGCCCGGAGCCGTCGGGGCCCCGGAACGGCTGGTCAGCCAAATCTTCGGCCCGCTCGGCACCGCGCCACTGGAACTGCACGGCGCACCCGTCCGGCACGTCCGCCTTCCACGCCACGTTTCCGCCGCCGCCCAGTTCCGACTCGAACCTCGCCTCCTGCGCATAGGTTGGCGGATCGGGTATCTCCTCCAGCGACAGCGCGGAGTACGTCACACGGTTATCCGGACCGATGTTCGGCCAGTCGAAGCCGAGCTTCACGACGCAGGCAACAGCGCCTACGGGTATCTTGCCGCATACCGACACCTCCGCCGGACGCCCCTTGCGCACGAAATACGGGAGCTGCGAGCTTGTGAGCTGCTTGCCGTCAGCGCCGTACCATCTCAGCGCGCTGCCGTAGGCTCCGTCGGCCTTATCCGGGGCTCGGATGTCCACGCTCGTATCGACGCGGAACGAAAGCCGGTACTTGGTGCCCTTTCCGGCAAGGGCAATCTTGCCTGACGTCGCGCTCCATGCCGTGTCGCAGGCCCTGTCGGAGCCGCCTATCTGGAGCCCGATGGCTCCATCGCGCTCTCCTCCCTGTTCGATCTTGAGCAGTTTCCGGTAGTTCTCTACATGCCAGAAGCCTTTCCGCGCAAAGGCGTCATCCGCCGTTGCCGGACTCCCCACGAAGCGGCACCGCACGCCATCAGGCGCTACGAGGGCGTTCGCAGCGTTGTACACGGCAGACTCCGGCTGGCGCACTCCGTTCGCCGCCATCCCCGCGCGACGGTAGATTCCGAGCACAAGCGCGCATGGACGCGGCGGTGTCTCCTGCTGGCACCACGTCACCGCACTCTGCGTCGTGGCGTCCCAGCTCACGAGCGTGGTCGAACCGCCGCCATCCATGTTGACGGCATCCGACGCGCCGAGCGACAGCATGATCTGGGCAAGGTCGAACATATCCGCACCTATGCTCACGCCATTGCGCCGCCCCTCCACGGTAAGCACGTACATCCAGCGGCGGTCGCGGGAAAGACCCAACACCGTGCGCGGATGGATTCCGCCGCCTTCCTTGCGCAGCACCTTGCCGTTCTTCAGCACAGGGCAGAACCCGGTATGGGCCACCCATACGTCACGGCGCTGTTCGGCGGGGATCGACTCCACGATATCCGCCAGACCGCTCTTCCACACCACGAATATGGCTTCGCCGCCCTTCGGCTTGTTGTCGGAGACGATTTCGCCGTCCGATATGTTCAAGCCGCGCGGATCGCCGTAGCGGAAGGTGAACGGTTCCGTCCACGGCCCCCATGGTGACGTGTTGACCGCCAGCAGCATGTCGAGGCCACGCCCCCCCTCCTCGGATGTCGCCCTTGCATCCGCCATGAAGTCCGGCACCGTCACGCGCCGCGTGCGGATGATGCCGTTCGTGCAGTCCGGCATAGACCGCCCCCATGCGGGGTCGCGCCCGTTGGCGGTGAACGCAAGTGAGCGGTCGGCGAGATCGATGCGAACCGCCTGAGCCTTCATCAGCCGGGGCGTGTCGTAGGAAAGGTGGAGGAGGCGTATGCTGGGGTCGAGTCGTTCGGCGGCGGACCAGTCGCAGGCGGGAAGCGCGGCAAGAACGCGCGTACCAACCGCAAGAACGGCAAGAATCAGACAGACGGCAAGATTCGACTTTCTTTTCATGCCGCCAATTATAGCACAAAGAAGGACTGATTTTACCTTGCGGACGCCGCACCCTTCGTTTTCGCCTGCGTCGGCCTGCACACGCTGCAGTATACGGCGATGGGGCAGCCGTCGCATTTGGGCCGCAACGGGCCGCAGCGCGTCTGGCCGAACGAGACGAGATGCGAGTTCCATGTCTTCCAGTACCTTGAGGGCAGTATGCGGCGGAGGGCCATCTCCGTTTCGAAGGGCGTCTTGGTGTGCACAAGCTCAAGGCGGTTGCAGATGCGGTGCACATGCACATCCACGCATATCGCCGGCAGGTCGAACCCAACCGCGACGGTCAGGTTCGCCGTCTTGCGGCCGACCCCGGGAAGTTCGCACAGCTCCTCCACCGTATGCGGGAGCACGCCGCCGAACTTCTCCTTCAGCACCTTCGGCAACTCCTTGAGATGGCGCGCCTTGTCGCGGAAGAAGCCGACAGGGTATATGAGTTTCTCGATCTTAGTGACGGCAAGGCGTTCAAGGTCCTCCGGCCCGAACGCTGTCCCCTTTGCCTCTGCGAAGAGACGCCGCACCGCTCCTGCCGTGCACTGGTCTTTCGTGCGTGCAGAGAGGATCGTGCCAACGAGCACGCAGAACGGATCGTGCGTCTGCGCCTCTATCAGTTCGATTATGGGCGAGCTGTGCGCCTTGAACTCGCGCTTGAGCGCGCGGTCTACTGCCGGTATGTCCTTTACGGTCATTGGAGACTCTCCCTAATTTGGATTAACTGCGGCACGCGGCGGCGAGCACCGAAAGCCCGAATATCGCCGCGGTCTCGGCGCGCAGAACCGTTGGCCCGAAGCTTGCGGGCGTCGCGATCTCCAGCAGCGAAGATAGTTCCTCCGGGGTGAAATCGCCCTCAGGCCCCACGTATAGCCCGAACGGCCCGTGCGCTTCTCCGGCGCACCTCCTGCGGATTGCGTCGAGAAGCGGTTCCGGCGGAGGGTCGACAAGCGCACCGACGAAACACACGCAGTTTTTCACGAGCGCAAGCGACTCTCTGAAGTCCACGGCGGGCAGTATCTCCGGGAGCCACTTCGCGTCCGACTGGCGGGCGGCATCCTCGGCTATGCGGCGCCAGCGGTCGCACTTCGCGCCACGCTCGTCCCGGGCGATGCGCACGATCGATCGGTCCGATATGACCGGAACTATGCGCGTCACGCCAAGCTCCGTCGCCTTCTCGATCGTCCAGTCCCAGCGCGAACCCTTCGTCACGCACGCGAACAGGGTCAGCTCCACCGGCGGCGGCGGAACTTCGGACGGCAGGCCGGCGGCGGAAAGCGGCGCCGATGGCGATGCTCCGCAGCGGTAGATGCGCGACTTGCCGGCGCCATCGAACAGTTCTACCGGCTCGTCAGGACGCGGACGCACCACTTTCAGATGATGCGCAGCGTCGCGCGGCAGCGTCACGCTATCGCACTCAAGCAGTTCCGATGGCACAAGCAGCCGATGCATGGCAGGCGGATGTCGTCCTTTCCAGACCCGGCGGACTACGCCTTGACTTCCCAGCCCGGCTCGTACTGGCGATTCCAGAATTTCGCCGCCGAGCAGGTCGGATCCTTGAGCTTGCCCGTCACCGGATCGACCAAAATCGCCTCGCCGGTCAGCATCGAGACGTTGCCGAGCTCCGTCAGGAGGTTTGACTTGAGAGACGAGTCTATGGGCTGCGCCGTATCCACGCTCTTTTCGCGCACGCACTTGACGAACCGCGCTACATGGCAGCGGTCGCATCCGCGAATCGGGTCGGAAAGCCTGCGGTCGCCTTCCTGCGCGGAGGGGTCCACCTCGTTCGCCGCCCATTCCCTGATGAGCTTCTTGCCGGTACGGTCGTAGATGGCCGACTCGCCCATCGGCCCGAAGAAAGCCACGCCGTCGTCGCAGTAGACGAGACATCCGGTCCACTTGCCCATGAACGGGAACGCCCCGGCATGGGAGCAGCCCTCCCACGTTAGGTACTTCCTGTCCGGGAACTGCACCGTGAGCATGTGGGTGTCGTCCCAGTTCCAGTCCTCACCCTCGCAAAAGAGGTGTCCGCCGCCGGCGTAGACGCGCTCCGGCCATTCCGCACCGAGTGCCCAGCGTGCGATATCGACGAAGTGCAGGCCGTTGTTAGGCAGGTCGCCGGTGCCGTAGCCTCTGAAGAAGCGCCAGTTGTAGTGGACTATGTTCGACCTGTACTCCGTGCGCGGCGCGCAGCACTGCCAAAGATCCCAGTTGAGCCATTTCGGCACAGGCGCAGGCTTCACGCCGCGGATCGCCGGCCGGTCGCTCATGCACCACGCCTTCGCCCAGTGGGGCTTTCCCATCCTGCCGGAACGGATCGCCGCCACGGCCTGCTGCGTCGCGTAGGAGCTGCGGCGCTGCGTGCCGAGCTGGAACGGCATGCCCGTCCTCCGCTGGACCTCCGCAAGCACCTCGGCCTCGCCGGCCGTCACGCCGATCGGCTTCTCGAGATAGAGCGCCTTCCCGGCCTTCATCGCCGCACAGCCGATGTACACGTGGCTGTGGTCGGGCGTGGCTACGACCACCCCGTCGATGCTGGGGTCGGCCAGCACCTCGCGGAAGTCACCGACCTTGCGCGGCATGCGCCCGGTCTTCTCGCGCACCGTCTCGGCGGCAAGATCCATCGCGGTGGCATCCACGTCGCAAACGACGGAAACCTCACAGTCGGGAAGCTCGATGAACCGGCTCATAACCTGAAACCCGCGCCCGCGCGCGCCCTTGGGATCCACCACAAATCCATTGCCGTGATCGGCCGTCTTTGCGCATCCGATGACGGCTATCGACACCTTGCCCGAAGGCGTGGCTCCGAACAGGGTCTGTGCCGAAGCGATCGAGAAGGCCCCTGCACCTGTTACCTTGAGGAAATCACGACGATTCATTTCTCTTCTTCTCCTTTTCTGCGACTGAATACGCGGTTCTGCTTTTTGAGGCATGATTATACCACAAATCAGCAACCGACGGCTGTGGTGCGACAGCAAGGAGACACTTTCGGAAATACTTTCAGTCTGCCTATCGTCAGCCCACGATGTCAGCAAGGTCGCTATTACTGATCCTCGGTAACGCGCATCACCTCTTTCACGGAGGTTACGCCCTTGAACACCTTTTGCCAGCCATCCTCGCGGAGAGTCTTCATCCCCTTCGCAAGCGACAGTTCACGGATTTGCGTGGCATTCTGGCGCTTGATGATGGCGGACTCGATATCCTCATCGACCTCCAGCACCTCAAAGATGGCCCGCCGTCCCTTGTATCCCGTCTTGGAGCAGTATTCGCATCCAACCGGCTCGAACACCGTATCTTTCTCGGGCGGGTACGAAAGATCGTAGTACTTCATGTCCAGCGGAGCTTCCTTCATGCACTTGGGGCAGAGGCGGCGTGTGAGGCGCTGGCCCATCACGCCAGCCACTGCGGACGCGATCAGGAACGGCTCCACACCCATATCCGTGAGACGCGGGAACGCACCGGCGGCATCGTTCGTGTGCAGGGTGGAGAACACCATGTGGCCTGTGAGAGACGCGTTGATGGCGATTTCTGCAGTCTCGCGGTCGCGGATTTCGCCCACCATGATCTTGTCCGGATCCTGACGCAGGAACGCGCGGAGGGTGCGGGCGAAGTCCAGGCCGATATCCTTGTTCATCTGCACCTGGATGATGCCGTCCATCTGGTATTCTATCGGATCCTCCGCCGTGAGGATGCGCACGTCCATCGTGTTCACCTCGTGCAGGAACGAGTAGAGCGAGGTTGACTTTCCTGAACCGGTGGGGCCGGTGACGAGGAAGATGCCGTTCGGGCGGCGAATGATCTTGTCCACCACTGCAAAGTCACGCTTCGAGAATCCGAGATCCTGCATTTTCACGAAATTGCCGCTCTTGGCAAGAAGTCGCAGGGAGATGGACTCGCCCCACGCGCCCGGCATCGTCGACACACGGATGTCGATATCCTCTCCGCCGATGCGGATGCCGATGCGCCCATCCATCGGCAGCCGCTTCTCGGCGATATCGAGGTTGGACATGACCTTAATGCGCGAGATGATGGCGCTCTTGAGGCGGTTCAGCTGTGGTGGCACATCCACCTTGTGCAACATTCCGTCGATACGGTAGCGGATGCGCAGCTCCGTCTCCTGCGGTTCGATGTGAATATCGGTCGCGCCCTGCCGGTCGGCCTCGGCAATGATCCGGTTCACGAACTTCACGATGCTGGCCTCTTCGCCCTCCGCGCCGACGTCGATCTTGGAGATCGATCCATCCATGTCGTCAACTGAGTAGCGGCCATCCTCCAGCATCTTCTCGACGGCTTCCGCACCTACGCCGTAGAACTTCTTGACGGCCTTGTCTATCTCCTCGGCCGGTGCGAGCGCAATGTGCACGGGGCATCCGGCGGCAAGGCGCAAGCCATCGGCGATGGCGGTGTTGAACGGATCCGCCGCCGCAACGGTTAGCGCGGTGCCGTCGAACCGGATAGGCAGGGCGTTGTACTGGTAAACCGCCGAAGCCGGCAGCTTGGCTATAACGTCGGGCCTTGGCTGTATCTTCTCGATCTCCACGTACTCCAAGCCGAGCACGCCGCCGATCTTCTCGAGGAAGAGTGCCTCCTTCTCGCCGCCGAACTTCAGTATGCCCTCGAGGAGCGGCATGCCAGCGTTGGCCGCCAGCCCGTTTTCGATGCGCTCCAGCGCGGCATCAGAATAGATGCCGGTCGCGCGAAGCAGTCCTTCTGCCAGTTTCGATATCTCTTTCATCTCTGTATTTCTCTATGCCATTCCGTCTAACCGATGACACCGCAGCTCTCCACGGCGGCAAGCGCACGGCCAACGGACTGATCCATGTCGTAGTACCGGTATTCGCCGAGCCTGCCTCCAACGGTCAGCCCCTTCACCTTCGCCGCCTCCGCGCGGTAGCGTTCAAGCAGAGACTGCGATTCTGGGGTGTTCACGGGATAGTACGGTTCGTCGCCAGACTTCCAGGCCCGAGGGTACTCGCGCATGATCACGGTCTTGGCGCGCGCCATCGAATCCGCATCCTCCGGGTGGTAGTGCTTGAACTCATGTATCCGCGTGTACGGCACCTCCGCCTCGGTGTAGTTGACGACGCTCGTGCCCTGGAAGTCTGCAACATCAAGCGTCTCTCGCTCGAACGCGAGCGAACGCCACGGCAGTTCGCCGTACCTGTATCCGAAAAGCCTGTCTATCGGCCCCGAATAGAACACCGGGACTCCGGCGAGCGGCGAAGCGGCGTGTCCGGCAAGATCGAACGCCCGGTTGCACTCCACGGCGATGTTCGGATGGTCCAGCATCCGGTCGAACAGCGAGTTGTATCCGGTGAGCGGTATGCCCTGGTTGTAGTCGTTGAAGTAGTTCACGTCGTATGTCGCGCGCACGGGCACACGCTGGATGATGGTTGGGTCGATCTCCTCCGGCGGACGCCCCCACTGCTTCGACGTGTAGCCGCGGAAGAACGCATCGAATATCTGCGCGCGGTGCGTACCCTCCGCCATGAACGCCGGAAGCTCGCCCGGCGCAAGCTCAACCCCGAAAAACTTGTTCACGAGCGGCAGGCCGAGCGGCAGGAAGTACGTCTTCCCGCGATAGCGCGCCATAACCTTGTGCTGGTAGCCGTTGAACTCCACGAACCGGCGCACGAACCGCCACACATCGTCGAGATGGGTGTGGAATATGTGGCTGCCGTACACGTGCACCTCTATGCCCGTATCCGGATCGCTCTCGCAGCGCACGTTGCCGCCCACCGCCGACCTGCTCTCCAGGACCAGAACCCTGCGACCCCTCTCCGCGAGGCACCGCGCGACGGTGCATCCCCAGATGCCCGCGCCAGCCACAACTACGTCTACGTTTTGCATGTGGCGAATTATACCATATGCGAACGCTCTACGAGCAGCCTGGCGGTTTCGGCGATTCTGTCCCATGCGCCGGCGGATATCCATTCCTTGTTGGTGAGGTTCCCGCCAACGCCCGCCCCCACGCAGCCGGCGCGCATGAAGTCCTCCACGTTGTCCGGCGATATGCCGCCTACGGCGAGGAACGGGATGTGCGACAGCGGCGCACGCAGAGCCTTCACGTACGCCGGGCCGAGTGCTCCCGCCGGGAATATCTTCACGAAGCTGGCTCCGGCCTCCCATGCGTCCACCGCCTCGCTCGGCGTGAGCGCGCCTGGCATGGCCACAAGCCCCTTCTCCACGCACGCGCGGATCAGGGCGGCGTTGACGTTCGGCGTGATCATGTATTCGCCGCCCGCATCCGCACACATGCCGAGCTGCTCTTCAGTGAGCACCGTGCCGGCACCGACGCGCACCGTGCCGGCGAACCTCTCCCTGATGGCGCGTATTGCGGCGGCGGTATCCTTCCATGTTTCCGGCGCATTCTGGCTGAACGTAACCTCAACAAGCCTTATGCCGCCGGATGCGTAGGCCTCGGCGAGCTTGAGGCATATTTCAGGCGCGAAACCGCGTATGATCGCGATTATGCGCCCTTCCAGAACCGACTTCTCGACTTCCCGTTTCATGGCCGGTAATTATACCACATTCCCGTTCCGTGCAGCGAAAACTGCGGCGGTCCGCTCCTCGTCGGATGCAGCCGACCTCGGCGTGAGCAGAGCCACCGCAACGCCCGCCGCCAATGCAATCGCCGTGGAAGGGATCGCAGGGCCGCCGAATGTGAACCGCACCCAGTCCGCAAACGACGGCACCAGCAGCACGGCAAGCCCGAAGAGCGTCCCCGACAGCACGGAGGCATATGCGCCCTGCCAGGTGGCGCGCCGCCAGAAGCGCCCCAGAAGCATCGTAACGCCCACGCCTGGCAGCAGCGAGCCGACGACTTTCTGGAAATAGGCGATCACGTCCCCGACAAAGAGCGTGATCACAAAGGCGATCGCCAGCGCGGCAATGAGCGCGATGCGGCTTGCCAGAGCATAGTTTCTCTCGGCGATCCGCTTTCCTGTGAGGGACGGGATTACGTCCGTAAGCAGGATGGTCACGCCAGAGATGGCGTCCGAACCGCCAGAACTCATCGTGGCGGACATGCCGCAGATAAGGAACATGAGCCCGATGGCGGGGCCAAGGACGTGCGTGGCCATGTAGGAGAAGGCGTAGTCGCCGGATTCGAGCGTATGGCCGTTGTGCGCCATTATTGTGTATGCGCTCATGCCGATGAGCGCGGTTACGAAGCTCCAGAGGAACATCATGCCGCTCTGTCCGAGAAACGCGCGCCGCGCTACCTTCTCGTCCCGCGAGGTGTAGATGCGCGTGCGGTATGTTGGCGTGCCGACAACGCCCATCACCGTGGAGAACACAAGCGCTACGGCGGCAAGCGTGCCGTAGCTTCCAAGCCCGTAGAAGCCCATCGCCCCCGGCCTGCCTGCGGCGGCGAACGCCTGGGAGATCGCCCCGTATCCACCCGCAAGCGGCAAAGCCTTTATCGCGATGAACGTGAATCCGCCGATGATGGCGCAGAACTGGATGACATCCGCCTTAACGACCGCCACGTATCCGCCGATGAACACATACGCGCCAAAACCGCACACGGTGATCAGCTTGCACCACGCAGGGTCGATGCCAAGCACGTATGAGAGGTACTTTGAGCCACCGTTCACATGGTTGCCGATCCAGATGATCTCGATCACGAACATCATGAAGCCCATGAGCTGCCGGACGCGCCGGTCGCCGCCGTAGTAGTACTGCGCCTCCTCGCTCATCGTTATGAAGTTCTTGCGGCGGATCGACACGAAGGACGAGAGAACGAGCAACCCGAGTGCGCTGCCGAGGCCGAAGATGGCACCGCCCCAGCCGTGGTTGAACCCGTCTCCGATCGCGCCGATGGATGAGCCCGTGCCGATGATCGTAGCGCCGAGCGTGCAGAAGATGAGAAATAGGCTCATGTCGCTGCCGCCGGTGAGGAACTTCTCGCCGTTGCGATTCCCCCGGCTGCCGAAGAACCCTACGCCGATGACGAACGCCATCCACGCTATGAATCCGCCAAGAAACAGCGGTATGTATTTCGGATCAAGCATGTCTTTCTTCCATCGCGTCCGCAAGCTGGTCCATGCCGGCGCAATTGAACCGGAACGCGTTCTCGCCCTTGCAGTCGGTCCACGACGCCATCATGAAGCCTTTCAGCCGTTCCGCCGAAATGTTGTCGCGGCAGAACTTCACCACTTCGCCGGCGCAGTCCGAATTGTCGGTTTTGCCTGACTCCTTGAGCTTCTGCGACATCCAGTTTGACGGACACGGCACCTGGTCGAATCCAGCCTTGTCGAGATCGGCGAAAAGCCGGAGCTTCGGCTTGAACCAGTCCTTCATCTTTGCGATGTCGTACCCCTGCGCGTCTTCGTTGTAGTACCAGTTGCTCTGCAGGACGCTCTTCGGGCACTTCTCCGTAAAGCCCTCGTGGTGCCAGCCATAGTCGCTGAACATCCATGCGCGCGAGCCGTTCCTTTCCACCTTTCTGACGAACCATATGAGGTCATGCCACCACATCTCGTTCTGCCGCGCGCACACCACAAGGCGTCCCTTTTGGTTGTTCGGCGTCTCCTCGTCGAATCCTATGTGGATGAAGCGGGGGCGGTCGAATATCTCGGCGACGTCACAAATGATATCGGCACAAACCTGATAGTACGGTCTTGTCGAAAGCATGCGGCCATACTCCTTGAGCCACTGGTGGTGCGTGGCGGAGAAGTTCATCTTCGGGATGGGCTCGATCCCCATCGCCTTCAGCCGCCGCACCTCGTCACGCATCCTGTCCGCGCTCCAGCTCCCCTTGACGGCCAGCTCCGGATGGCTTGGATATGCGAGGAACTCGCCAAGATCCATCACCGCCATGTTGAACCGACGCTTAACAGCATGGTCGATGGTCCTGTTCCAGATGCTCTCAGAGAAATAGACTTCGCCGCTCGTGTAGCGCTTCCCCGCCACCTTAGGCTCATCCGGCGCACGCCATTCGCCCCACATGTTCATGCCCATGTGCAGCAGCACGGCGCGTATCTCGTCTGGGGTCTTGGCGAAAGCCGGCGCAGAGGTGCCCGCCGCCGCGAACGCCGCGCCTGTCGAAATGAACTCTCTTCGGGTCATGTCATTCATTCTTTACTCTCTCTATGACGTTATCTGTCGTCCGCAGTTTCCAAATGAGTCGCGCGGCGCTACGGTGAACCGCACGGACGTGCGCCAGTCAGCGGGGAGGTCTGATTTCGCGAATGCGCATTCCACGGGCTTCACATCGAGGCTGTCCGCCCAAAACTGCCCCTTGGAGAATGCGAACTTCTCCTTTATGACCTTGCCATCCTTTTTTGCGGAGACTACATAGTCATAGGCACGTATCTGCGAAAATCTCGCATGGGCAACAGGGAAGGATACGACCACGGCGTCGGTTGCAATGCCTGCCTTGTTCACGACCTTCTTCTCGAAAGACGATATCTTCGCACAAGGTGAAAACTGCGGCGGCGCGGATTTCCTGGCTCGGACGGCTGTACGGAGCGATCCGTCAGGGCTGGGCAGAGGAATCACCCAGTCGGACGCAAGCGGATGCCAATGCAGGAAATCGAGCCGCTCCACCACGAACCGATCAGCGTACATCGTGCCGAACATCCCCTGCCACGACTTGCGAATTTCGCCGCGAGGCATGATGGCGTCAGTATCCAGGCTGTTGTATCCGTTTTCGCGGCCAGGACGTGTGCAGCAGTAGTTGATGGATGGAACCTGTATGGCGGTAAATTCGTTCTGCCAAAGGCACAGTTCGTCTGCAGCGTTGCAGTGGCCATGTCCGCAGATGGCAATGACATTTGGATAGTTCTTGAGAATCGCAGTGGTCTTGCCGTTTTCCCAGCCGCATCCATCGACCAGAACGGTATCCTTGAATATCCGGTGCTGCACGAAGAAGAAAGGCTTTGCCGGATCGAAACGCTGCGCCGCCATGAACTCCGCAAGGCCAGGTATAGAGTTGCCGTTATCCGAAGCCTTGGTGTGAAGCGGGTGGTGCGCGAGCACGAACCTGTACCCGCAGCACTCCTTCACCTGTATCGGCGCCCAGTCCTCGTTGAAGCATTCGCGCCATAGCGCGGCTACATCCTGCTCAGGGATGATACCGCTTTCGACCTCGTCCTTCGGTGCCCAGCTGTACTTGTGCATGTAGCCGCCCATGTCGTGGTCGCCGAAGATGAAAAGTGGTACGACAGGATTGCCGTCAGAACGGCGGTTGTCAGGAAACACCGTATTCCAGATGGATGCGAAATGCCGGATGGCGGCGACGGTGCCGAAATCCGTCAAATCGCCCGCGATCAGCACGCCATCCGCCTTGCGTTCGTCGAAATAGCGCAGCGCAGGTTCGAAGCAAAGGCAGTTCTGCAGCCCCTTGCCGCTGTCCTTCAGCACAAGGTGAACATCCGAGATCATCCCAAGCCGCATCAGCGGAACGCCGCCGCCTGCGCACGCGCCAGTTGCCGCGAACGCCACAGAAGCGCCCACAAATCCTCTGCGAGTGATGCTTACCATACCCTCTCTGCTCCAACCAACAACTAACTACTACTTTATCGAAATCACCGTCGCCGCGAAGAATGGCTCCAGGTTCCCGTTCCCATCCAACCGTACGCGCAAACGGTCGGCGCCGCAGCGGATATGGGCGCGCTGAAGGTCCGTAAGCCCTTCGATGCGCAACGTCGCGTCCTTGCCGAGATTGTCCGAGACGAGAAGATTCGCGCCTTCATCGAAATTGAAACCCGCCAACGTCAGCTTCGAGCCGTCACCCAAGTTCAGTGGCGCGTCTTTGATCTTTGCGACGACCGCGCCGATGGTGTTTGTCACGCCCGCCGCCATCTCGAGAGCGCCGCCGGAAAGCCAGATTTCCGCGACCTTCTCCGAACCGTCGCCATTCTCCGTCGAACGCTTGCGGCTCACGCCAAATGTGCAACCCTCGGCAATTCGCACCGCGCCGTCGTTCACGCTGATTTCGTTCGGCAACGTGATGTCACCGGAAAGCTCCATAGTTCCAGCGCCGTCCTTGATCACGTGGACGTTCCAGTAGCCGCTATCGTTTTGCATCGTGCCATAGTCGACGAGGGAGCCAGAGACAAAGAAGTCGGTTCCCTCGGCCACATCGTTCACGTTGAGCGCGAACGTGCGCGCCGTATCGCCGCCAGCTGCCGTGAACTCGATGCCGCTTTCGCAGTGTGACGGAGAATCGCCCGCAACGATCCAGTTGCCGAAGGACGCGTTATGCCCCACGCGCGCGACCTTGCCCCTCACATGCGCACCGTTCATCAGCGTCAAATAGTTGATGTACGAGCCGGAATCAATTGCGGACGGTTCATCTTCGCGGATCGAAAGCGTGCCGCCCACAAGGTCAATGGCATCGTAGTCGCTCGTCTGCCACGTGCCCTTCAACTTCAACGTTCCGTTCGTCGTCACACGGTACTGTGTCCACTTGCCGTTCCCAACATGGCCGTCAAGTGTCAGTGTAGCATATGATGCAACCGTTATGACCCCGTTGGAAGGAAACACCGTGGAGGATGCCGTCTTTACGGTAAGAGGTGCGTCGGCACTTCCTGCAAAAGAAAGATCGTTGCCATGTTGCGCCGTGCTGACGGCAGCGTATGTGACCGCCTCCCTTCGCGCAAACTTCAGCAGAATATCCTTCATGCCGTCGCCGTTCGCATCGTCGGCTGTGGCGATATTCTGGTAATGGCTCGGCGAAGGCGTCTTCGTCTCTGCAAGATACTCCTCGAAATCGATGCCGTACTTGACGCCGACATTGGATGTACCAAGATAAAGGTTGTAGTTCCACGTGTTGATCCAAGCCCTGATGTCGCTACCGGTTTGGTAGAGCCGCACATATAGGCATTCCAGCAGCGAACCTTGATTGCGCTGTATCTGAAAAGTCTTATAGCTGGGATCTAACAGCGATGTCTTGAGGTGCAGCGCCGTCTTGTAGCAATCACCCACGCCGTTGGCATAGGGGTATTTCCAGTGATGGTGCGCGTCTATTTCAACAAGGTCGCTTACGTTGCGCCCATAGGCTATATACTGGAAACCATTCTGAAGATAAGGCAGATAGTTGACCCTTTCATGCACGTTGAACTTCAGCTTCAAATCCTTCACCCCCTGCGCACTATGGGAATCATCCGTTGCGTAGGTATTGTAGGTAAAGCGCTTTGGTGTGGTAGCCCCGGTATAGGTCTCAAAATCCATGCCTAGGACGACTTCCGATTCATAGCCCGTCTTCTCGATATAGTAGGAATAGCCACCCCCGCTACGCGCCTCAACATGGCTGCCGTTCTGCCGGAACTCAACGATAAGGGCGCAAATGTACGTGTTGGCGAGCAAGCGCTGGAACTGGCATGTCTTGTGGCCCATTCCATCAGAACTAATGGAGTACTTGAGGTTGTAGGCGGTCTGTCTGACGCCTGTTTCCTGTTTGTATATCCAGTGGAAGAACCCTTCGACCTCATCGAGGTCGCGGAGATTGCGGTTTTCTGCGACAGTCGTCCACTCGTTTGCCGGGAGATAGCCATCGAACGCGTCTTCGTCCACCTTGCGCGAGACCGTCACCTCGCCGTTTCCGGCGAGCGTGTCGCTGATGGTGTCGCCCTCATATACAGTGTACGTAACCGCCGCCGCCGGTTTACGCATCGCGATCACGCTGGTGTTGAAGGCCTCTCTTTCGTTTGACGTGAGCGGACGCGCAATCGCGCGCGGATTGCCGCCATCGACCATCACGTTGAGGTCAAGCCCCAGCTCAATGTCAAGCGGCTTGAGCGACGCCGCCCGCACCACGTAGGCCTTCACGTCGCTTCCGCTCTGCAGAAACTTGATGGTGATGGAGGCAGTGTACGGGGTTCGGTGCGTCCGCGTCACGCCCTGATACTGCACCGTCATCGTCGCCGCGTCGTT
>CAMPAA010000031.1 GCA_946631345.1 uncultured Verrucomicrobiota bacterium | reverse complement strand
CCGCCACGGAGTCCCGGTACTTCACCGCCTCTGGCACCATGTCCTTCATGACGCGGAGCGTGCGGTACTGCGGAAGTATGCGGTCTATCCGCACCGCGCCCTTTCCGGCTGCGAACAGGTCGTCTAGCGCCCCCTTTGCCAGCAGGTTGCAGTGTATGTCATGCGTGGCCGAATGGCCGTCGCCGACAACGCACCCTCCGGCGGCGGCGAAGGCGCGGACCGCAGCTATCTCGCGTTCGGACATCGCAGACGACTCCGGCAGTATCAGCACGCGCGCGGATGTGCGGGCAAGCTCGCCTTCCTCAAGCTCGCCGTACGACACGAACCGGTATGAGACGTTCAGGTCGTCGAGAAGCTGGCACCACACGGCCCGCGCCGCCAGAAACGCCTCGTACCTTCCCTCGATCTGCGCGGCGTGGATAGATGCCTGAGAATAGTGGATCAGCGCCTGCGGCCGCTCGTCGAGCGTCTTCAGGAGCGCCGCCCCGCCGTTGCGGAAGAATCTTAGGGCCTCCGCAAGCTCCTTGACCTGGTCGGGTATCGTGAAGTCCGGGTTGAGGATGTTCGTGCCCGTGTAGTACGACACGCCGAAGTTCCTGAAGCGCAGAGCGTCGAACCACACGCGCCGCGCCACGTTCGGGCCGCTCGCGCCATATCCGTACCATGGCTTGATGAGCGGACGGCGGAACGACCGCACGATCTCGGCGAGGTTGTCGGTGTCGTATGCGGCGCACACGCCTATCACGTCCGACAGCAGCCACATGTCCATTCCCGTATATCCGTTCGGCGGCTGCGTGCCGGACATGTCGAGTGGCAGGCCCGGGCATTGCGCCCCGATGGTCTCCTTCACCATGCGGAAGTAGCCGCAGTACGTCAGCTCCATGAAGCGGCGGTGGTCGGCCCAGGCCGCCCATCTGCGGTCCT
The DNA here is from genome assembly GCA_946631345.1 of uncultured Verrucomicrobiota bacterium. Classification (GTDB taxonomy): domain Bacteria; phylum Verrucomicrobiota; class Kiritimatiellia; order RFP12; family UBA1067; genus UBA1731. Next base: position 18,629 of record CAMPAA010000031.1, on the reverse strand, counting down.
TCGCGTGCGCGGCGCGCGCCTCGTCCGTGGTGAGCGGCGTCACGTCGCTCCATGCCGCGAACGCCGTACCCCACGATGCGTTGAGGCGTTCGAGGGAGCCGTACACTCCCTTCAGCCACGTGCGCTCGGCGGCGAGCGTGTGGCCGGAGAAGCAGAAGTCGAACGGCGTGCCCCAGAGCGTGAGCGAGTTCTCGTCGCCGCAGTCGAGGCTCGTAGGGTCGTATTTGGCGAACCGACCTGCGCGCTGCGCCACGGTCTCGCGCGCCTTTGCGAGGTAGTCCGGATCGTTGAAGCACGGCCTGCGGCAGAGGTAGCGGCGGTCTTTCGTCTTCGCGTAGGGTTCGGAGAACTCCTTCGTGAAGCCCCACAGGTGCGTGCCGCCAACCGGGAAGTCCAGGCGGAACCCCATGCGCCGCGCCTCCCCGAAGAACGGGCTGTCGTCCACATGCCAGAAGCGCAGCTCGTTGACGCCCACGGAGCGGTACTGGCGGAAACGGCACGGGTTCAGGTAGCGTCTGCCCCACGAGCGGTAGCCGCTCTCCCCTGCGGCGAACGGCATCTCGGTGGCGCGGGCCTCCTCGGATACAAGCCTCTCCACGGAACGCGCCGCAACGCCGCCCTGCGGCGCAGGGGCAACACGGCGCGCACGCGCCGACCAGTCGCATACACGCCCCTTCCCGTCGCGGACGATGTCATGCACGATCTCTATGCCATCCGGCGAAAGCGACGCGCTGCGGTCGTGCGCGGCGTCCGGCGGGACTGCTGGCGTGCGTTTCGCCGCCCAAGCGACGGCGCGCGCGATGATGCCGAGCGAATAGTCCTGGTAGCGGAACGCGGGCTCCGGCCTGTCGTAGGGGACGAATGGGGTGAGGCCGCCGTGCGCAGGATAGCCGAAGCGCACCGAACGCGAAGCTCCGCGCGAATACGCCGCCGCATCGGAGGCACCGAACGGCAGCAGCAGCGGATCGATCGCGTCCTTCACGTATGCGGTTCCGGCGGCATCCGGCGAGGAGTCGGCCACTATCGGCTTCTCCATCCCTATCTCCACGAGGCCCGTGCCGGAGGCGGCGAGGCGGGCTATGGTCTCGCGGTTTGCCGCATCTACGCGCTTCCAGAGGTTGCCCGCTATGACAATCGCGTCAAGAGGCCGCTCCAGCTCGCGCTTGAGCGAGAGGTTTGCGTCCTCGAACGTGAACCTGTTGTACCTGTCGCACATTCCCCAGGCGAGTGCGCTCGGATGATCCGCGAACCGCACCACGCGATGATCCAAGTCCATGCGCTGCGCAAGCTCCACGACTTCGCGCGCATGGCGGAGATCCACAAGGAAGAACACCTTTGGCTTCCCTCCTGCGAACGGCTTCATCCATGCGGTGTGCGGTGTGACCACCTCCTCCGACAACTTCAGCTCGAACGGCTTGAGTTCCGCCGGCTTCGCCTTCGGCTTCTGCGGCTGGATCCTCACGCCCTCCGCGAACGGATGCTCGGCCTCGAACACCGTCCGGCCAGCCTCCGCGACTGATATCCGCGCAGTCTTGAGCCCTGCCGCCCCCTGCCCAAGCGGCAGCGTCGCCACCTCGTCGGGCGAGAGCAGCACGGTGCGCGAAACCGTGCGCGGAGCCCCCTTCTCCGGAACCAGCTCCACGGTCAGCGCAACCAGATAGCGCTTCGCCGCCGCGACCTCGGCGACAAGCCCGCCGTCCGCGCCTTTCCGCAGCCCCGCGCATATGCCGTTCTCCGCGCCGTCCGGATGCATCAGCCCCGTCGCCGGATAGAGGAGAAGCTTCGTGGTGAACGTGTCGCCAGGCGCGACCTCAACAGGCTGGAACAGCCACTCCGCAGTCGTCTCGTCTGCGCCGCCGAGCCAGAAGTATTCGGAGGCGAGATGCGCAAAGTCGAACTCGCATACGAGCGCGTTGCCTTCGCCGTCGGCCGCCGCGATCCAGCCGGCCACAGCGTCCCTGAACGGAGTGTCGCCGCCCATCGGCCCCATGCGGCGTACGCCCGTCCCGGTCGGCACGAGGTAGTGCTGGCCCGGACGGCGGAAGGCCGCGAAACCATTGCGGAAATACGGCTCGAAAATCTGTGGAGCCATCGACTCTGGAAGGTTCTTGTAGCCATAGGTGCATTCCACCGCCGACGACCGGGCCGTCAGCCGGAAGGTCTTGGAGATCACGAGGAACGGATAGTCCTGCGGCGCGGCGAGCGACAGCCTGAGCACGGCCTCCTCCGGGGTGTCCTTCAGCATCTCGGCGGAATAGGCGCGGCTGTAGGAGTTGCCGCCAACGCGCAGCCTGTCGGTGAAAAGGCGGGCGTTCGGGTGCCGCGCGCCGGCATAGCCCGCACCGCTTGCCTTTACTGTGAACTCGCGGCAGGTGCCGCCCTTCGCCGGCTCGAATACAAGGCGCACGTAGTCGTTCTCAATGGCAATCGCGCCATCCTTCTCCGACAGGCGGCACCCGGAAAGACCGGTCCTCGGCGGAGGGAACTCATCTATCGAGAATACGTCGAACCAGACCGTTCCGGGAAGCCGCAGCCGAGCGTAGAACACTACATCCTTCACGGCGCGCGGCGGCGTGAAGTCCCCTGCGATCCGCTCCCACCCGTGCGTACCCACGCCGGGCGCACGCTTCGGCGAAACCCACTGCTGTGTGCCGTCCTGGTAGCGCACGCACAGCTCGATACCGAAGTTGCGGTGCGACGGCACCGCCTCACCGGGCAGCCCGTCCGCGCGCGCCCAGCACGAGTAGGCGAACGGCGAAGGCGCGGCCTGATCCAGCCTGGCCACGCTGTGGGCGATGGCCTGCCCCTTCATGCCCTGACGGAAATCGAGACGCAGACTGCCGCCCTGCGCATCCTGCGAAACCTCCGCATCGACCGCACCGGAATATATCGACCATCCTTCCGGCCCTGCCGCAAATGAACCGTTGGCTATCCGCTCTCCGGCGAACGCGCTGCACACGGCAAGCGCAAAGAAAGCCGCGCCGGTGGCTTTCATGAATCCCAAATGCTTCATCCCGCAAATCCTACCGGAATATGAACGCCGTTCCGATCTTGTCCGACCGGAAACTTTCCGCCTCGTCGCTGTCCTCGCTTGCAAAGCGGCTTTCGAACGCGGAAACCTCCCACACGCCGCGCGAAAGCGATGCCGACACTACGCCGGTCGCCGTTCCGCTGGCAGAGGACATTGCGGCGTCCGCGCCGTCGAACAGGGTGAGGCACATGCGGAAGCCGCAGTACGGCTTGCAGCCGTTCTGCCAGAACTGGAACGCCGTGCTGCGGTCGGACGCCCTGCAAGCCGCCGGCTTGGATGCCCAGCTTCCGCCGCGCGCACATCGCCAGGTGGCTATCCCGGTATCGTCAAAAGAGTCGCCGCGCGGATCCACCTGCACCTCGCCGCTGTCCCATCCAAGAGGGATCATGTGGCCCTGGTTCTTGTTGTATAGGTCTATGCACCACTCCGCGACGTTTCCGTGCATGTCGTAGAGGCCCCAGGCGTTAGGCAGGTAGCTGCCCACGCGGGCCGTTCCGTTGGTCGGCCCCACCGTGTAGTCCGCCACGCCGTCAACCATGCCGCCGTTGCCGGCGTAGCGGCCGAGCTTGTCGAGATGCGTGTTCGTGGTCTCGCCCTTCGCACCTACGTCGCCGCCGTCGCTGAAGTCGTGGTCGACCCCGGCGCGGCAGGCGTATTCCCACTGCGCCTCGGTCGGCAGGAAGAAGTACTGGCCGTACCCCGTCAGCTTCCTGAACTTGCCGATGAAGTAGGCGTCGCTTGAAGCCCAGCTTGTGACGCCGTTCTTGTTGGTCGGCCATGTCTGGCCGTTGTCCCATACGCTGTTCGCCGGATAATACCCCTCGAAAGGACGCATGTCGCCGTCCGTCTTGAAGGTGAAGTCGTTCTTCTCCTTGCCCATGACGAACTTCCACTGCCACTGGGTCGTCTCGAACACGCTCATGTAGTAGTCGTTGGTGAACATCACCTGGTGGCGGCACTCGCGCGCGGAGTCGAAACCCGCCGAACCGGACTGCGAACACATCCACCACGTCACGTTGCGGGCCGGGATGCGGCGCATGGTGAAGAGGTGGCGGCGGTAGTCGTCCGAACCGATGCCGCCCGGCAGCTGCGCCTCATCGTCGTAGTACCACTTGAGCTTGGAGACGAGGTCGTAGACCATGTAGTTTGGCGTGTTGTTCGTGGGCCAGGCCTTGACCTCGGCCTTGACAGCGCCGAGATCGGCCTCCGCGAACTGTTCGCCCGGCAGCCAGTAGAGACTGTGGTCGCCTTCCGGCACCTCGCGGAACACGTCGCCCGTCACATGCGTCACGTTCGATACGCCGACGTTCACCCATTCGCCGGATGCATCCGCGACAGTGTTGGTGTAGACCTCAACCGTCACCACGGCCGGTGCATCGGAAATAGTGTAGGCGACCTCCACCCGACGAGAACCAGCATCCTGCGACACTGATACGCCACTTACCGAAGGATCGGATGCGAGGGCGGCGAAAGCCGGAGCAAGCATAAAGAAAGTCAATCGTCTGCTCATGGCGTCCACCTCTGTCATTCCTCGAAGATGGTGAACGAGAGGCGACCGCCGATGACGGTCGTGCGCCCGTCTTTTTGCATCGCCCAGCAGTTGTCGGAGCCTCCGCGGTGCCCACTCTGGCAATCCATTGCGCTGTTGCGCCATCCGCCGCCGCGTATCGAGTAGTGCGTGGATATGTACGCGCCGCCATCGGCCTCCGCAGGCCCGACTGGATCGACATAGACCTTTGTCGCATCCTTGTATGACGTCATGTCGTTCCATCCGCGATGGTCGCGGCACCACTCCGCAACGTTGCCATGCATGTCATAGAGGCCCCAGGCGTTGGGCCGGTAGCTGCCGACGCGCACTGTTCCGTTCGTCGTCACGGTGCCGTTGCCGTTGTCCACCATCGAGTTTACGGCATAGCGGGCGATGTTGGTGAGCGTCGAGGCCATCACCTCTACATCGTTAGTATAGTCGGTTCCGTCGTTGAAGCTCGTGTGCGTTCCGGCTCGGCAAGCGAACTCCCACTGCGCCTCGGTGGGCGAATGGAGCTTCTCGCCAAGCCCGGTGAGGGTGCGCATCTGCGCCACGAAGCACCTGTCCCCGACGACAGTCCAGTTGTCGATGTACTCTCCGTCCTCGGTCTTCGTCGGGCCGGGCAGCGTACCCTGCCACAACCCGATATCTGCAGGAATGAAGTTCTCCACCGGCAGCATCTCGCCCTTCTTGAAGCTTGGGTCTTTGGCGTTTGCGCTCACACCGGTCGCTTTGTTCATCGCATAGTACCATTGCCACTGTGTTATCTCGAACACGCCCATGTAGTAGTCGTGCGTGAAGCCCACAAGGTGCGGCGTGTCGTGCCATTCGTACCCGGCCTGTGATGTGGCGGTGCACATGCGGAACGTCCTGCCCTTGGCGTGTATCTTGCGCATCACGAAGAGGTGTTTGCGGTAGTCGTCGGAGTCGATGCCGCCCGGCAGCTGCTCGACGGTGTCGTAGTAGAACCGCGTGCCGTCTATGAGGTTGCACACCATGTAGTCCGGCGGCGTGTTGGTGGATACGGCGCGGACTACCGCGCGTATCTTATCCGGCGCATCGATGCGGTGGTCGGGCCAGGACTTCTCCGCCGCCCAGTATATCTTCTTCAAGCCCGATTCGTCGTTCTGCACGAGCCGGTAGGCGTCGCCCGTGACGTGCGTGATGTTCGCGCCGCCGATGGAGGCCCATCCCGTTGCGCCGGCGGCGGTGGTGAAGTTGGTCTGCACGTCCAGCGTCACGATGCCTGGCGCGCCGGTGAGCCTGTACGAGACCGTGACAAGTCTCGATCCCTGCGGCTGGAGCATCGAAACATCAGATACCGTAGGCACGTCGCCCGCATGGAGCAACCCCGCAAATGCCACAGACGAGAGCGCAAGAAAATTGCGCGCCAAACCGTTTCCCGGCTTCTTCATTGTCGTATTCCTTTCAGTGGTTAAGTCAAGATGCGTGGGCATTATCGCCCTACGGACTTGATAAGATACCACATCCATTTTTTTTTTCAACACAAAAGTTGAAGAATCTGCGGCAACCACAAATCTACTTGCCGCAGATTTCCTCAAGGCGGGGGAGCATTGCCTCCAGCCACACCTCATATCCACCCTTGTACGGATGGAGCAGATCTTTCACCATCATGTCCGGCTTGAACGTTCCGTCCTGGTTGAGGAAGCGCGCATTGAAATCGAGCCACGTTACGCGGTCGCCGTCCGCAAAGCCCTTTATGATCGCATTGACCTTCTCGTTTTCGGCGCGCCGCTTGTCATCCGGACGGCCGCGCGGGAAGATCGGCGAGAGAATGACCTTGGCCTGCGGCTGCTTGCGCGCGATGAGATCAATGATGCGGCGGATGCCCTCGGCGGTATCCTCAGGGCTTGTGCGGTTGTTTGTGCCGATCATCAGCATCACGCACTTCGCCTTGTAGCCGTCAAGCTCGCCGTTTTCGCCGCGCCAAAGAAGGTTGGCCGTTGTGTCGCCGCCATAGCCGATGTTCAGCACCTTGTACCTTGCGCAGAGCTTGCGGTACACTTCCAGGCCGCAGCTGAAGTGGTCGTATTCCCAGAAATGGGTGATCGAATCCCCGAACATTACGAGGTCGAACTCGCCGCCAGACGCCGCTATCTGGCTGCGCTTCTCGACGAGGCGCTTGAGCCACCACCATGGTCCGCGCGATCCGACGGCGTCGAACCGCGTGGCCGGGCGGCATGCGGCAGAGGTGCCGGGCTCAACAGGCATAAGCCTCGGATGGGCGGCGAAACGCCCGGCCACCGGTTCCTCCGGCGCCGATGCAAGAGCGTCCTTCAGCACCGGCAGGAGGGCGTTGGCCCAAACCTCGTAACCCAGCGCGCCGGGGTGGAGCAGGTCTGGCATGACCTCGCGGGAGAGCGTGCCGTCTGCATTCAGGAGCTGGTCGTTGAAGTCGCACCAGATCACATGCCGACCATCCGCAATCCTCACGATCTCGCGGTTCACCGTCTCGTTCCTCTTGCGATTCTCGTCGGACGGCCCCTCGCCGCGCGGGAAGATCGGATGCAGGATGATGCGCGCCTGCGGCTGCTTCTCGCGGATGAGGTCTACTATCGCCTTGACTCCGGCGATCGTGTCGCTGGGAGGGCATTCGGAGAACGGATGGTGCCCGGTGTTGTTGGTGCCGATCATCAGCACCACGACCTTGGCCTTGAATCCGTCCAGCCCACCGTTTTCGAGACGCCATAGCACATGCTCCGTACGGTCTGCGCCGAAGCCGAGGTTGAGCGCGTTATAGGGGGCTCCGGCGAAATACCGTTCCCACTGGACGCGTCCTCGTCCCTCCCAGCCGTGCACGATGGAATCCCCGATAAACACAACATCGCCGCCTGTCTTGCACGCCTGCTGCTGCTTTTCGCGGAACCTTTTCATCCACCACCCTTCCGGATCATCCGACTGCGGCTTCGGATCGAGGGACGCGAACCTGTGCGGGGCGGCCAGTGCACCGAGCGAAAGCACTCCGGCCAGAACCAGCGTTAAACCTTTTCTTGTTGTCATTTGTTTATTCCTTCCTTTCAAATCTGACACCCATGAGGCCGCGCTGGAACGAGCCGACTTTACTTTGCGCGCCCGGTCGCGGGTGGCGGCTCAACCGGGCTGACCGCGATCTCGAACGGCTTTGGGTCGCGGCAATGGTTGAAGAGGCCTTCGCGGAGCTTCTCAAGCCTCGCCTTTTCGGCCTCGCGCTTCGGGTACAGCCCCTTGAAGTTCTTGACCACGCCGCTGTAGTAGCGGTAGTAGTGGCCGTCCGCAAGGTTAGCCACACGCTGCTCCTCCACCCATTCGTCAAGCTTCGCGAAGCAGCTCGCCTGGTCGTTGATGTCGCCGCCGCGCTTTGTGATCTGGATGTAGCACTGCGGCAGGCCGCGCAGACTGCCAGCAAGCTTCTTCAGCTCCGCCGCGATCTTCAGGCCCTCCTGCGCCCTGCGCTGCGACGGCGTATCCAGCGTTGCGATGTTCACGCCCTTTGCAAGATTCGCTGCGGAGAACGTGCCTATCGGATTGCCGCCCGCAGCGAGACGGTATGCGCCGTCCGGTAGGCCCTTGATGCGTATGATCTCACGGTTGAGCCTGTCGGTCAACGGATACAGCCTGTCGTCGCTCATGTAGTGTCGGTCGGCGGGAATCGGCAGGGCCGTGGGGGCGTAAGTGAAGGTGCGTGCGCCTTTCGAGGCGTCAAACACAGCCTCGCCAACCTTTGCGGGGAAATCCATCGCCTCCAGTATGAGCGCCGCCGCCAAGAGGTGCCCGTTGTCGCGGGGGTGGACGCGGTCAGGCAGGAACTTGACGTCCGGGTTGTTGCGGAGAATCGGCGTGAGTGGGCTGTACAGGTCCACGAACCCGAGCCCGTCAGCCTCTGCGAGGCCGCGCGCGGCGTTCGCAAACGTAAACAGGCCTGGATCGTTGACGCCCGCCACAACCGGCTTGGCGATCAGCGTGGAATACTGGTCGTATGGCGTGGACGTAAGCAGCGTCACATCAGCGCCGATTGCGCGGCACTTTGCGATGATGGCGCGCATGTCGGTGCAGTAGCGATCCACCTTGTTCCGACGCGCCTCGAAATCCTTGGCGCTCGCCGTGGCGGGGTTCCAGTATGCGCCGTGCCCCACGTCGTTCATGCCGAACATCACGAACACTCGGTTTGGCCGCTCTGGCGCGATGTCCCAGTCGAAGCGCGCGAGCCCGCCGGCGGCGGTGCCGCCGCTGATTCCGCCGTTTATGAGCGTGAGGCGCTTGCCGGGATTGCGCAGGTTCCAGATGTACTGGAGCTGAGTGACGTACCAACCGCCGTGCGTGATTGAATCCCCGAGGAACACCACGCGGTCGCCATCCTTGAACGGAGCCGTCTTTGCCGGCAGACCGCCCGCCGCAAGCAGCAGTGCCGACAACAATGATGCATAGATTCTTTTCATTCGTCAGTCACCACGACGTTGCCGCCTTAATGTCGGCTCACATGGATATGCCGCCGCCAAGCGCCTTGTACAGGGCGATGAGATCCTGCGTGATCTGTCCGCGCGAGATGGCGAGCGCCTCCTCGAGCGCCAGCAGCGAACGCTGCGCATCAAGCACGTTGTTGAAGTCGGCAAGGCCGTTCTTGTAGAGATCCTGCGAAATGTTCTCGGCATCCTTCGCGGCCTTCACCGCCCCCTTGAGGGATTCATAGCGGTGATACTCCTGCGTGTAGGCGGAGTATGCCGTGCGCACCTCGCCGAACGCGGACTGCACGGTGAACTCGTAGCGGTACGCCGCCTCATCCATCGCGGCCTCCTCCGCCTTCAGGTTGGCATAGAGGTTGCCGCCCTGGAAGATCGGCCAGGATACCGATGGACCGATCGAGCCGTAGAGCGAATCGCGCTCAAGAAACTTCCGCACGTGGAGCGATTCGAGCCCAAGAGCCCCGTTTATGTGGAACTTCGGAAACAGCAGCGATTCCGACACACCCACATGCGCCACCTGCGCCGCCAGCGCGAACTCGGCAGAGCGGACGTCCGGACGCGCGCGCATCACTTCGAGCGGGATTGCCGATAGGCGCTTCGGCTCAACCAGCCAATCGCGGTCTGGACGGTCCTTGAGCTGCGCGTGGAGCGCGCCCGGCATCGTGCCGGCGAGGATGGCAAGAGAATCCATCAGCGACTCCTCCTCCGCGAGCAGCCTTGGGATTGAGGCGCGGGTCTGCTCCACGTTGTACTTGGCCTGGTTTACGGCAAGCTCGTCGCCTATGCCCGAATCGAGGCGGCTTTTCAGGATGTCGTACGTCTCCGACTGCAGCTTCAGGTTTGCGCGGGCGACGGTGAGGCGTTCCTGTATCGTGCGCAGCGCTATGTACTGGCTGCCGATCTCCGAGGATAGCGACACCCATGCGTCCGCAAGGTCGCAGCCCGCCTTCTCCATAAGGGCCTTGCGCTCCTCGATCTCGCGGCTTACGCCGCCGAAGATGTCTATCTCCCATGTGGCGTCGAAACCCGCCCGGAACACGTCACGGTGGAACTTCACGCCGGATGTTCCGTTCTTGCCGCCCTGGGCGCGTGTGGCGCTGCCTGCGCCGGTGATGTGAGGCATCACATCAGCCCACGAACCGGCCAGACGCCAACGGGCCTGCTCAAGCCTCTGCTGCGCCATCAGGAACGAACGGTTGTTGGATACGGCGTTCTCGACGAGCCCCGAAAGCGTCTCGTCCTCGAATTGCCGCCACCAGCGGCGGATGTTCTCGGCCTTGAGCTCCGTGCGTGGATCCTCCGATGCGGATGCCGGCGCAAACTCGCCCGTACCGGTGAAGTTCGTGGTCACCGGCCAACCGGCTTCCGGCGCCTTCTGCGCGGAGGAATCCACCTTGACCTCGGGACTCTTGAAGTCGGGGCCTACCGTCAGCCACGCTGGACGCGTCTCGACACATCCAGCGGCGCACAATGCGGCCATCCCAACCAGAAACTTCTGTACGTTCATTTTCTCGCCTTCTCCTTGTCGTTGAAACCCTGCTCTGCCACCACTCACTTCTTGGCGGACGCCTTCTTTGCGGGAGCCTTCTTGCTTTCCCTGCGCTCTGCCGCCGGCCTGCCCGCCGATTGCTTGCGATGCTGCTTGCAGTAGATGTATTCGCCCTCCGCAGGGCGCGTGCAGCGCTGTCCATCCCACTTGAGGGCGCGGCACTGTCCGCCAGGCTTCCTCGCCTTGGTATCGGGACCGTGCTGCTTGCAGTAGTCGCTTTCGCCATCCTTCCTGTGCTTGCAGCGCGTGCCGGCCTCGGTCACGGCCCAGCATGTGCCGTCGTCCTTCAGCTTCTCCGCCTTGGCCTTGGCCTGGCTTGCATGTCCAATGCAGTACTTGCCGCCCTCTGCGGCCTCGCGCTTGCAGCGCGCACCGGCCTTTGTCATTCCCTCGCACTGCGCCGCGAACCCTGCCACGGCCAGAAAGGCCGTCGCAACGACTGTCATAAGCTTCTTCATCTCTTTTGTTCCTTTTCCTGGATGGTTTTCGGGGTTGAACGTCAACTGGCACACATTATACCACATTCGGTTGCAATATCCTATGCGCGCGCCTTGAGGGCGCGCCTGCGCGCAGCCCGGGCCGAAAGGTAGGCGAAGAAGCGCTTCACGCGTTCGCGCCAGGTCTGGAACAGGGCATACAGGCCAGGCACCAGAAGGATGCCGAAGACCACCGAGGCAAACATCCCGAAGAACTCCGTCGTGCCGAGGTGGTTGCGGCTCGCCGCACCGGCGCCGGTGGCGATCATCATTGGCAGCGTGCCGAGAAGCGTGGTCAAGGCGGTCATCAGCAGGGCGCGCAGGCGCTCACCCGCCGCCGCCCCGGCCGCCTCGACAATCGATACGCCTTCGTTCTCGCGCTTGTCGCGGGCGAACTCGACGAGCAGAATCGCGTTCTTAGACGCAAGCCCCACGAGCAGGACAAGGCCAAGCTGCGCATAGATCGATAGCGCGTACGGCTTGCCAGTGGCGAAGATGCCCCAGTACTTGAGGCCGAGAAGCGCGCCAAGCACGGCCACGAAGATCGAGAGCATTACCGGCAACGGAATCGTCCACGACTCGTACTGAGCAACAAGGAAGAGGTAACCGAAGAGGACCGCCAGCAGGATGAGCGGCGCGGCGGAGCCTTCGTTGCGCGCCTCCTGGTACGAGAGCGCGGCCCAGTCGTAGCCGTATCCGTCGGGCAGCTCCTCCTTGAAGAGCTCGCGTATCTCGTTCATCACAAGGCCGGACGGCACGCCGGGCATCGGCAGGATGTTCAGTCCGGCGGTCACGTACTTGTCGCGCGTGTAGATCGTGCGCGGGCCGAGCTCGCGGGTGATGGTGCCGAGCGAGCCTACTGGCACCATCGCGCCGGTATCGGAGCGCACATACAGGCGCTCTACAGCCTCAGGCGTGGCGCGGGCCGAGGATTCGGCGCACACCGTAACGCGGTTGACCTGCGTGCCGAGGTTCACGTCGTTCACGTAGCGCGATCCGAGATAGTTCTGGAGAGTGGCGTAGATCGTCGCCACCGGCACGTGGAACATCTCCGTCTTCACGCGGTCCAGGTTGAACTTGAGGTGCGGCGTCTCGGCGTTGTAGCCCGCGAACGCCATCAGGATGTGCGGGTTGGCGTTGAGCTTCGCGAGAAGCACCTTCTTGATCTCGTCCATCTTCATCGGGTCGGCATCGGCCTTGTCCTGGATATGCACCGATATGCCGTTGGACATCCCGAGACCGGGGATAGCCGGCGGCACGAACACCTGCCACTTCGGCTCAGGGATGGATGCGAGCATCCCCTGTATCTTGCCGATGAGGGCCAGGGCGTGCTGTTCGGGGAGCGGGCGCTTGTCCCACCCCTTCAGGTCTATGATGAGCGTGGTCTGGTTCTCTCCGCGGCCTCCGATCATGCCCCAGCCGGTAATCGAAAGCACGCTCTCCACCTCCGGCAGCTTGCGCAGCATGTCCACGGCCCGCAGCGCCACGTCGCGGCTGCGGTCGCGCGCGGTGCCTTCCGGCATCTCCATCGAGGCAAACACCACGCGCTGGTCCTCGTCCGGAAGGAACGCCGTCTGCGTTTTTGTGAACATCGAGATCGTGACCAGTATCGTGAGGGCAAGCAGCACGCCCGCAAGGAAGATGCGGCTCGCCAGCCACTTCGCCGCCGTCACGAACAGTCCCTTGAACCGCTCAACGCACCAGTTGAACCACGCCAGAGGGCCGTGCTTGAACGGGCGAGCCTCGCGCAGGAGCAGCGAGCATAGCGCGGGCGCGAGCGTGAGCGCGCACACGGTGGAGAAGCACACCGCCGCCGAGAGCGTCACGGAGAACTGCTGGTAGATGCGCCCCGTGATGCCGCTCATGAAGCCGACCGGCACGAAGATGCCCAAAAGCACAAGCGTAGTGGCGATGACGGCACTCGTCACGTCGCTCATCGCCTGGATCGTCGCCTCCTTCGCGTTGAGGCCGCGCGTCTCGATGAGGAACTGCACGCGCTCCACCACCACGATGCAGTCGTCCACCACCACGCCGATCGCGAGCACCAGGCCGAACAGGGTGAGGATGTTGATCGTGTAGCCGAGGATCGCCATCAGGATGAAGGTGGAGCAGAGCGAGACGGGGATCGTGAGGCACGGGATGAGCGTGGCGCGCCAGTCCTGCAGGAAGAGGTAGCACACGAGCACCACGAGGCCGAACGTGATGAGCAGCGTCATCACGATCTCCTTCACGCACATGCGCACGTAGTCGGTCGCGTCGTACGGGGTGATCCATTCAAGGTCATCGGGGAAGGACTGCGCAAGGCGATCCATCTCCTTGTAGATCATGTCCATCGTGGCAATGGCGTTCGCGCCAGGCTTCTGCTGGAGCGCGATCGACACCGCGTTGCCGCCGTTGAACTGGCCCGTGAACATGTAGTTCTCCTCGCCGACTTCCGTGCGGGCGATGTCCTTGAGCCGCACGAGCCCGCCGTTCGCATCCCGGCGAACCACGATCTCGTTGAACTCCTTCGGAGTCATCAGGCGCCCCTTGGCCGTGAGGGTGTAGACGTGTGCGCCATGCGCCGGCATCGGCGAGGCGCCCACGGTGCCGACCGAGGCCTGCACGTTCTGCTTAGTGACTGCCGCGATCACCTCCTCGGAGTTGAGTCCCTGGGCCGCCATGCGGTCTGGATCCATCCACACGCGCATCGAGAGCTTGGGGCCGTACACCGTGGCCTCGCCAACGCCCGGGATTCGCAGCAGCACCGGCTGGATGTTGCCGTAGATGTAGTCCGATATCTGCAGGCGGGACATCGTGCCCTTCGGCGACCTCAGGCAGATCACGCCGAGCATGTCCTCTGCCTGCGCGCGGATTCGGCCGCCGAGCTGCTTCACCTCGGTGGGCAGCTTCGCTTCGGCCTGGGCAACGCGGTTCTGCACCTTCACCATATCCATGTCGCGGTCGCTCTCCACCTCGAAGGAGACGTTCAGGTTGTAGGTGCCCGTATCCGAGCACGTCCCGACCATGTAGAGCATGTCGTCAACGCCGTTCACCTCGTCCTCGATCGGCATGGCGACCGTGTTGAGGATCTCCTTCGCGTTCGCGCCGGGGTAGCTGTACGTCACGGAAATGGACGGCGGCGTGAGGCGCGGATACTGGGATATCGGCAGCCACGTTATCGACATTACACCCGCCATCGTAAGGACGATGGCGATGACCATGGCGAAACGCGGCCTTTCGACGAAGATGCGCGAGAACGTCTTGATCTGGTCGATTGACTTGCGGATTGACAGTTTCATTTTCATTCCTTCACGGGCGGCTGGTAGTTCGGGTCGAGGTCGTCGTTCATCGTAGGCTCGACGAGTTTGACCTTCATTCCCGGCCCGAGCTTGCTGATGCCGGAGATCACAACCTTCTCGCCCAGCTGAAGGCCGCTGACAACCGGCGACCAGCCTTCGCTCATCTCGCGCACTTCAACGACGCGCTGCTCCACCGTCATGTCGTCCTTGAGCACCCACACACCCTGGCTGCCGCCCACGAGGTCGACCACCGCCTGCTGCGGGATGCACGGCATCTTCGGCGGCACCTTGCGGTCAGAGAGGAGCGTCACGTAGCTGTTCGGGACGAGGAGACGGTCGGGGTTGGGGAATGAAAGCCGCATGATGATGGTGGCTGTATCCTTGCTCATCTCGTTGTCGTCGAAGTCCCAGGTGCCCTGCTTGTCGTATTCGCTGCCGTCCGGCAGGATGAGGCGCATGCGGTATTCCGGGGCCTTGCCCTTCTTGAGGGCAGTTCTCCATCCCACATACGCGCGGTCGGTGAGCGGGAACGTCACGCGGATCGGGTCGATCTGCACGATGCGGGCAAGCGCGCCCTTGCTCGGAGCCACGTAGTCGCCGACGTGCGCGCTCGTTTTGCCGATCTGTCCGCTTATCGGTGCGATCACGCGGGCCTTCTTGAGGTCGTATTCCGCTACTACGAGGTTCGCCTTGGCCTGGAGAACCGCAGCCTTGGCCTTCTCTGCGCCGGCCTCGGCGTTGTCGCGCTCAAGCTGGGTGATACCGCGCGAGTCGGCGTTCTGCATGCGCTCCCAGTAGCGTTCGGCGCGTCTGGCCTCGGCCTCCGCCGCTTCAAGGTCAGCCTTTCGCTGGTTCACTACGGCGTGGTAGCGCTCGTCGTCGAGGACGTACAACACGGTGCCCTCCTTCACGATGTCGCCCTCCTTGAACCTCATCTCCTTGATGTAGCCGTCAACCTGCGGCAGAAGATCAACCTCCTGCACCGGCTCGGCATGCGCCACGAACCTCTCGGGCAGGTTGTATGGACGCTCCTCCACCTCCCTCACCGCTACCGTAGCGAGCATCTGCGGCATCTGCGGCATCTGCGGTGCCTTCTGCGGGTAAAGCTCGCGGGCGATCCAGCCGCCGGCCGCGCATGCCACGGCCAGCACCACCGTACCGATCAAGGCGCCAATGGCGCCACCCTTCTTCTCTTCGTTCTTCGCTTCCATCATCTTTTCCTTGTGTGTTTCAAAACCTTTATCGCGCTCCATATGGACTCGTAGGCATGGCGGATGGTCTCCCCCAGCCCGCACTGCAGGAACCCGTCAATGCGACTCTGCACCAGCCCGTCCCACAGCGCAATGCACGTGCTTGCGATCTCCTCGACCGCTATGTCGGCGCGGACGCGTCCTGCGCACCTGTCGTTCTCGAGCGCCGTGCGGAACGCCTGCATGGGCCCAAAACGCGCGTTGACGAGCAAGCTTTCGCGCACCTGCGCCATCGAGGCATCACCCCACCGCACCTGCGTGTGCATAAGCATGAAAAACGCGCTAGCCTTCGCCTCCGAAACCACCACCTGCGCAATGTTCGCCATCACGTCGGCAACCACCGGGAAGGAAAGCTCCCTGGCGGGCATCCTGTCCTCGATGATCCGCTGGAACCTTGCCAGCATCTGGTCGATGAGCGCGAGAAGCAGCGCCTCCTTCGACTCGAAATGCCAGTACACAGCCCCTTTCGTGAGCTTCAGGCGCGCGGCTATATCGTTGAACGTGGTACGGTCGTACCCCTTGCGGGCGAAAAGCGAAAGTGCGCTCGCCATGATGCGCGTGCGCGTCCTCTCAGCCTCTTCTTTCGTTCTTCTCGCCATTGTTCCCTTAAAGAAATCGGCGCGTATTATAATACCTACCGGTAGGTATGTCAAGTGCCGGCGGCGACGCCCCGGCGCATGACTCCGGAGCGGCGGCTAGGCTATTCGGCGGGAGCGATGGTGGCGGGGACAGTGCCCACCCTCCTTGATTCTCCCGCGCCTGTTTGTTAGGATGCAACCTGTCCGGCACGGAAAAACACGCCGCATCCTGTTCCCAGTTTCAGACATTGAAGCGGTGGCGTGGCGGCAAATGAGTGTCAGTGCCAAATTTAAAAGTGGCACTGACACTTTGGATTTTGGCACTGCCATTTTCAAAAATGGCACTGACACCCTTCGCCCCTGTCGCTGCGCACCCGCTCGTTGCAAAAAACCACCCCTCACGCACCGCTTCGGGGGTTCGGGGGCTTGTCCCCGTCCGTTCCCGGCACACCCCCGCCCGCGCTTGGGCAACGCCCCGCCCGCCACGCGGCGAAACGCAACGAGGCGATGGGGGCGACAGGGCGCGAATCTACAAGTTAAGGGGGTATTTTTCAATCCCTCCACAACATCTGCCCCCTTAACTTGCGATTTCGCGGTGAATATGTTATACTGTCGGCCATGAACTTCTACAGAAGAGAAAACTACCTCCGCAAAATTCGCGGCTTTTATGAAGACACTGGACTCATAAAAGTAATTACTGGCGTCAGGCGCTGCGGAAAATCCTGTCTGATGGAAACAATTGCCGACGAACTTCGGGAACACGGCATAGACGATGCACACATTGTCTATCTTGATCTTGACCGCCGACCGTACAAAAGCATCAAAACCACGGATCACCTTGAACAGCTCATCGATGAAATGACGCCTTCTTCTGGAACGACCTATCTCTTCATAGATGAAATCCAGAATGTAAAGGGGTTTGAGGAAATGCTTAATGCCTTTCGCGTCGAAGGCAGACATTCCATTTTCATCACCGGCTCCAACTCCTACCTTTTGAGCGGCGAGCTTGTCACGAAATTGACCGGACGATACCTTGAATTTGAAATGTTCCCTCTCACCTTTGACGAGTTCCTTGGCATGAAATGCTTTCTCGGCAAGACCATTTCTGCCAACCTCGTCGATGAGTTCGACCAGTACCTGCGTGACGGCGGATTTCCCAAGGCTGTTCAATACGATTCCGCCGACGACCGCCGGACATACATAGCGGGTGTTGTCGCAGAGATATTCGAGAAGGACATCCGCCGCCGCATAAAGATCCGTAATCTGTCCGCATTCCAAAAGGTTCAAATATACCTTATCAACAATTTCGGAGCAACCACAAGTCTCGACAACCTTCTTGAAGACCTTGGCAAGACAGGGACACACATCAAGCGCGAAACGTTGAACCGATACATCAGCATTCTGAAAGACGCCAAGATTCTCTACGAATGCAACCGCTTTGACCTTAAATCCCGCAGATCCATCCGTGGCGAGCAGAAGTACTATCTCTCTGATCTCGGTTTCTACTTTTCCACAAACACCGACAATCGGATCAACTACGGTCCGGCGATTGAAAACGTGATATACACCTACGCCCGCTCCCACGGCTATGCGGCAAGCGTAGGGCGAATCGGTACGCTGAAATGCGATTTCATCCTTCGCAATGGTGACTCCAGATACGCGTACGTGCAGGCGTGCATGACAATGATGAACGAGCGAAGGACTGAAGACCGCGAATACGCTCCGCTGGAGAAGATTCGCGACAATTACCCAAAATACATCCTCACGCGCAACGATCCAATCCAGCAGCGCAACGGCATCATCCACCGGAATCTCCCAGAGTTCATGCGCGATAACGCAACGTTCTGAACCACAGGCCGACACGGCCGCGCTGTGCAAGGCCCTGCGCCTACACTGGTAGGGTTGCGCGTCCCGCGCGACCGCCGCCGCACTCCGCCCGCGCTTGGGCAACGCCCCACCCACCACGCGGCGAAACGCAGCGCGGCGATGGGGGCTACGAGGCAAGGGAATGGGAGAAGGAATTGACATTATTTTTACGCCATTATGACTTTCTTCATTGTCGTTTTCCGTTCTGTTAAACTTTCTTAGGCCAGTCAAAATGCACACCAAGGACAAACTCTTGTTTAGTAACCTGCTTGACAATCTCATGCCATTATCGCGAATCCGTCCTGATGTGCGGACTCATGTCCGCACAACCACCAATACCACCAACCAACAACGGGCGATTTGTCAAATCGCCCCTACCGCCGGATAGCTATGGCAGGGATACCCAGTTGGGTATGACGGGGACACCCAGTTGGGTATGGCAGGGATACCCAGTTGGGTATGGCGGGGACACCCAATTGGGTATGGTACCGACACCCAGTTGGGTATGCCATCCCTTAGCCGCTCCGCAGCCCCTCAAATCGCCGTTCGGCCACAAATCCGGCGGATTGGGGCAATCCGCCCTACCATTTTGTTGGTTGCGGGAGAAACG